>JALNXR010000108.1 GCA_023230265.1 Bacteroidales bacterium
CTGGCATACAAGCATCTGAGATTATCAAAATACCAGGGGGAGGAAGAAACCCTTTTATTCTGAAACCGCTTAAATATTATTCTGACACAACCGGTTTATCCCTGTCAGACTGATAAATTATTAATATTATGGAAAAGAGATCAATATATTCTTTTTTTGTAACTGTTTTACTGATACTGATTCTTCCAATAACTTCATTTTGTTGTACATCCGGAATTTTTACCGGAAAAGTTACTGCAGACGGAAGACCACTGCTTTGGAAGCACAGGGACACGGGAGAGGAGAATAACAGGATTATGTTTTTCAAAGGGGAAAAATATGATTTTCTTGCGCTGGTAAACTCACCGGATACAACAGCGACTGCCTGGGCCGGAACCAACAGTGTTGGTTTTTCCATAATGAACACAGCTTCTTATAATTTAAAAACAGACAAACTCAAAGATGCAGACAGGGAGGGAGAGTTGATGTACAAAGCCCTCTCTTTATGCAAAACCCTGGAGGATTTTGAAAAATTTCTCAGAAAACAACCAAAACCACTTGGTGTTGAAGCAAATTTTGGGGTAATTGATGCAGAGGGTGGTGCGGCCTATTACGAGACAAACAACAGCACTTTTGTAAAGCTTGATGTAAATGATCCCGGGATTGCTCCTGACGGTTACCTTATCTATACAAATTTTTCATACACCGGAGAGAGAGATAAAGGTATGGGATATATCAGGTACAATACTGCAAATGAGTTAGTTTTAAAACAAGCTCCATTCCGTGACATTACACCTCACTGGATTTTCAACAATCTCTCCCGTTCTTTTTATCACTCATTAATGGGATTTGACCTTAAGAAGGTGGATTCTTTTATAGAGAATTATAGCGGATGGTTTGCTGATCAGGATTTTATACCCAGAAAATCCAGCTCCGCCTCAATAGTGATACAAGGAGTAAAAAGCGGAGAAAACAGTGAATTAACCACAATGTGGACAATTCTTGGTTATCCTCCCGCCGGCGTTGCCATACCCTTATGGGTGAAAGCAGGGGAGGAGCAGCCTTCATTCATGATAAAATCAGACACATCAATGAATGCAAAAGCTTGTGATCTTGCACTTGTTCTTAAATATAAAAGCTTTTCTCTAAAGAGGGGAAACGGCTTAAAATATATCAATTTTAAAACTATATATAATTCTCAGGGCACTGGTTATATGCAGAGGCTTATGATCCCGGAAGAGAAGATTAAACAACTCTATTCAGGGCCCCTGTCAAGATGGAGAAAAACAGGAATAGAGCTAACGGAACTTAAAGAGTTGAACAATAGAGCAGAGGCTATTCTATTATCAGATCCTGAAAAGCAGCTGTATGGGCATCATTTGGCGAATTAACCATAATTCTTATCGACTTTACGGGCCTTTCTGGTTCAATCACAGCATTACCGAATACTAAATCTCCCCCTGAAATATAATTAATTCCATCGTAGGAAAACTCTACATAACCATCCGTTACATAATATAAATCGATTAAGGGTATTCCTGTGTTTACAAAGATTCTTTTTGTTTTTACCCCTTTGTCAAATACAAAAGTGATATAATCACCTTTTCTGAGCCTGTTTTCGGTCATGGCATGTGTTACAGGATTGTTATCCATCAGATTAGTAACGGGATAGCCTTTTGTAAAAGAGAGAGAGGTTTCAATTATAAAGGGTATCTTCTGATAGACAGGATTGACGTTCGAAGCTCTTACAACCGGACTTCTAAGAATGTCGTTAAAAAATGTGGCAAAACGGAATTTCAAGGGAGAATCGGTAAAAATTTCACCTTTGTAAATAGGTGATGTTTTGTCAGGGCCCCTGTCGTTGCAACTGTAACGTACTACAGACCAGCAATATGGAGGTTTAACCTGTATTGAACCGTTTTCATAAACTACTTCAGGCGGGGGAACCCTAAAATTTATACCCATCTGAAACAACCGATCATAATGTACCCTCCCCAGTCTGTTGTTGAACTCTTCCCAGTTTCTCATACCCGGCTCGCTCCAGCCGGCCTCGGCTATTGCAGCAATTCTGGGATATATCTGATATTCGGCAAATCTTTGAGGATGTATCAGAAGCTCAGACCATAAACCACCCTGAACCCCTTTTATTAGAGCTGCCTCCTTTGGAGACAATCCTTTATCTATAATTGGTTCAAAGGAATAGCTCTTATCCAGCGTCACAATACCTGCCCAGTTTTGGCCCCTCTCATCCCGGGACTGCTTCATATCCAGATAACAAAATTCGCACGGTTGCATTATGGTGGGATACCCCTTTTTAGCAGATTCTATTCCCTTATCAACACCTCTCCGGGCATAAATCATACTGTTTTTATCCAGCTCACCTCCCTCCAGTATCTCATCCCATCCGGCAAGATGTTTCCCATACTTAGCCAGGATTGACTCAACTTTTCTTGTAAAATAGCCCAGAAGCTCCTTAGCTTCCTTCATGTCCTCCTTTTTCATAAGAGCTTTGCAGTCGGGGCAATTTTGCCAGTTGCTAAAGTTTACTTCGTCTCCCCCTATATGGATATATTTTGAAGGAAACAGTCTGGCAACCTCTTTGAGAATGTTGTCAAGCATTGTAAAGTTACTCTCTTTGCCTGCACACCACACGTTTCTCTCCTCCCCCTGAGCACTCAGTGTAGTGTCCCTGCCGCTGCAGGCGGTTTCGGGATAGGTTACAATAACTGCCCTGCTATGTCCGGGAAGCTCTATCTCGGGGATAACCTCAATAAACCTTTCAGCAGCAAATGCCACAATATCCCGTATCTCCTCCTGAGTATAATAACCGCCGTATCTCCCCGATCCGGAACCGTATGCAGGCCTTAACAGCTCATTATCACCCCTCCAGGCCCCTTTTTCTGTGAGTAGTGGGTAACGTTTAATCTCAATTCTCCAACCATTGTCATCGGTGAGATGCCAGTGGAATTTGTTTATTTTATGATGAGCCAGCCACTCAAGATGTTTTTTAACATCTTCTGCATTAAAAAAAGTGCGTGAAACATCCATCATAAATCCCCTATATTGAAAACGGGGTTTGTCATAAATTTTTACACACCTTACAGACCACTCCTCTGTACCATTGATGTTCCCGGAATATACAGAGGGAGGCAGCAATTGCAAAAGGGTCTGGACACCATAAAACAGTCCGGATGAGGAGGTGGCTTTTACAGATACACCGTTATGATCTGCTTCAAGTTTGTACCCCTCCTCCGGGAGATCAATGTCACTATCCAGTATAAGTGCAATGTAATTACTTTCGGGCATCTGGCCGGAGACAAGAAAAGGGAAACCAGTCGCTTTTACAAGTCTTTCCCTCAGATAGTTCAGGGAGAAACAGCTCTTTTCGTTTGTGTAAATTGCACAGGAGGAGTTTAGACGAAAATTGCCATCCTGACACTCCTCCTTAGCAGGCTGTGGAATAATGGAAATCTGCCCGTAGGAACAAATTGTGATTCCTGAGAACAGTGCAATAAGTAAAAAAAATCTAACCATTTTTTGTCAAATATCATCTCACAATAGTACGAAACATTATATCTGCAGGTGGTGGCTACAGTAATCCGGACTAATCCGGAGAGATAGAGATCAAGCACACTTTTTAAACTTTTGCGTTAAAGTTACAAAAAAGAATAGAATTGATTTTCTATTTTAAAATGAGTATTTTCGCGAAAATTAAAAAGGCCTCAGATGTCTGTAAAACTTATTGCAAAAATTCCAGAAGGTCCTCTTAATGAAAAGTGGACAAAACACAAATCCTCAATAAAAGTTGTAAGCCCGGCAAATAAAAGAAAGCTTGATATAATCGTTGTAGGAACCGGTCTTGGAGGAGCATCTGCAGCTGCCGCACTTGGTGAGCTTGGTTACAATGTAAAAGTTTTCTGCATAAGTGATTCTCCAAGAAGAGCCCACTCTATTGCTGCCCAGGGAGGGATAAATGCAGCAAAGAACTATCCAAATGACAACGATTCGGTTTACCGGCTCTTTTATGACACAATAAAGGGTGGTGACTTCAGAAGCAGGGAAGCAAATGTTCACAGATTGGCTGAAGTTAGTAACCATATTATAGATCTGTGTGTTGCACAGGGGGTCCCATTTGCTAGGGATTACGGAGGACTGCTTGATAACCGCTCTTTTGGAGGGGCACAGGTTAGCCGGACATTCTATGCCAGGGGCCAGACCGGTCAGCAATTGCTCCTGGGTGCATACGGAGCTTTAAACCGGCAGATAGAGAAAGGTACGGTAAAATCTTACAACCGTCACGAAATGCTGGACATTGTCCTTATTAACGGAGAGGCAAGGGGAATTATTACCAGAAACCTCGTTTCAGGAGAGATAGAGAAATATGGAGCCCACGCCGTAGTTATTGCAACCGGGGGATACGGAAATGTATATTTTCTCTCCACAAATGCAATGAACAGCAACGGATCAGCAGTGTGGCAATGCTATAAAAAAGGGGCACTTTTTGCAAACCCCTGTTTTACGCAGATACATCCGACCTGCATCCCTGTACATGGGGAGCAGCAGAGTAAACTTACCCTTATGAGTGAATCTCTGAGAAATGACGGAAGAATATGGGTGCCCAAAAAGACAGAGGATGTTATCATGTTAAGGGAGAAGAGAATAAGACCATCTGAAATACCTGAAGCAGACAGGGATTATTACCTGGAGAGAAGATATCCCGCTTTCGGTAACCTGGTACCTCGTGATGTCGCTTCGCGGGCAGCAAAAGAGAGATGTGATGCCGGTTTTGGCGTTAATGAAACCGGAAGGGCTGTTTTCCTCGACTTTAAGAGTGCTATTGAGAGACTGGGGAAAAAAGTGATTGGGGAGCGATACGGAAACCTTTTCCAGATGTACGAAAAGATCACAGATGTAGATCCCTACAAAGAGCCGATGATGATATATCCCGCCATTCACTACACAATGGGGGGCCTTTGGGTTGATTACAATCTACAGACAACTATTCCGGGACTTTATGCAATAGGGGAGGCAAACTTTAGTGACCACGGAGGCAATCGCCTGGGAGCATCTGCACTGATGCAGGGTTTAGCCGACGGTTATTTTATATTGCCTTATACAATAGGAGATTATTTGGCCGGAAAGATACAAGTTCCACAAACTGACACAAATAATCCCGCGTTTGAAGAGGCCGAAAGGGAAGTAAGGGCGAAAACACATAAACTCCTCTCGGTCAAGGGAAAAGAACCAGTTGACCATTTTCACAAGAAGCTCGGTCACATAATGTGGGAGTATGTGGGAATGGCCAGAAATGAGCAAGGACTCAAAAAGGCAATCGAAGAGATATCAGAGCTCAGAAAGGAGTTCTGGAACAATGTCTGTATTCCGGGAGAAAATATTGAATTTAACCAGGAACTGGAGAAAGGATTTAGAGTTGCCGACTTTCTTGAGATGGCCGGACTGATGGCCAGAGATGCTCTGCAGAGAAAAGAATCCTGCGGCGGTCACTTCAGGGAGGAGATGCATACTCCGGACGGAGAAACTCTGCGGGATGATAAAAATTTCATGTATGTGAGTGCATGGGAATATAATAAGGGCGAAGAGCCGCTATTTCACAAAGAAGAGCTTAGTTATGAGTTTGTTAAACTGGCGGAGAGGAATTATAAAGAGTAAAAGGAATGGACTTTACATTAAAAATCTGGAGACAGAAAAGTGCCAGGGATAAAGGTACTTTTAAAACATATCAGATTAAGAATATATCCCCGGATACATCTTTTCTGGAGATGCTGGATATTCTAAATGATCAGCTCATACGTGAAGGTACCGATCCGGTTGCTGTGGAGAAGGGTTGCAAGTCAGATGACCCTGTGGCTTTTGACCATGATTGCAGGGAGGGAATATGCGGGATGTGCTCACTCTACATAAACGGCCGCGCCCATGGACCCGATGACGCTATAACTACCTGTCAGCTACATATGAGGAAATTTCGGGATGGAGAGACAATAACCATAGAACCATGGAGATCAGCAGCTATGCCGGTAATTAAAGATTTGGTTGTTGACAGACATGCCCTGGATAAGATTTTACAGGCAGGAGGTTACATATCAGTTAATACCGGAGGCATTCAGGATGCAAACACTATTCCGGTTCCCAGGGAAAAAGCAGAAGAGAGTATGGACGCAGCAGCCTGTGTAGGTTGCGGGGCCTGCATAGCTACCTGCAAGAACGGATCTGCCATGCTGTTTGTAGCATCAAGAGTAAGTTCTCTGGCCCTGCTCCCACAGGGAAAAATTGAAGCAGCCAGAAGGGTAAAAGCAATGATAGCCAGAATGGATGAGCTTGGATTTGGTTCCTGCACAAATACAAGAGCCTGCGAAATGGAGTGCCCAAAAAACATATCTGTAATCCATATTGCAAGACTAAACAGAGAGTTTCTGAAGGCAAAGACAAAGGATTAGAAAATTTTTCTGCTTCCCGTTCACACTATTTTCCGGAGGAAGATTTTGTGTACACCCCTACACCGTCGGCATTAACAATTACATAGGAGAAATACTCCTGAGGATCATCCTGTACAGTCAGCAGGGAGTAAAGCTGGTTGAGAATATAATTGGTAGGGTAGTAGATCTCAAGTTTTATATTGTTAGTGGCAGCTGATATCCCAAATGGGAAATTATCATTCACTATTGTCACATAGGAGTCGCTCTGTGTATAGCTTCCGTTAACAACACGCTGTATATCACTGCTATAATAAAACTTAACCACATTCGGTGAGATGAACTCAATTCTATCAGGCACCAGAATCTTCTCCTTAAGATCGTATTTTTTCCTCACAAGAAAATCCAAAACATTGGGATATTGGGAAACCAGATCCTGATTATACATCACACGTACAAAGGAAG
>JALNXR010000110.1 GCA_023230265.1 Bacteroidales bacterium
ACAGAAATCTGTTGTGATGGATTTCATTTGACGAATCATAGTCGCTGCTGCGATGAATTTTTGAAGGCGGGCAAAGCAGTATCCCCTTGTCGGCTGCCTGCCGGAGTGCTCCGGTCATCAGCCCCAATGAGGTGATTTTTTCATCGGCGGCTGCGGTTATGTCGATATGCTCAACCACGAGTTTAAGCGCCAGCAGATCTGCGCTTACGGCCTCTGCAATGTTCGGCCGGTTTGATTCGGGATTTTTCCAGATCATGACGACAGACTCACCCGGTTCCGGATCGGCAGCGCGGGCGGCCGAAGGCGGATCGATCAGGCTGGCAAGGCGTTTAAAGGAAACCGGATACAGTTTAAGTGTCGGGTTTACCGTATAGGATGAGACGGCTGGAAACGGTTGGCTTTTTTCGGTACTCAGCTGCCGGAATGCCCTTTCGATCCGGGCAAGTTCGGACAGAAAATCCGGAAGGCCGTTCGGTGCGGCCAGGCGTTGCAGCAGCTGCGGGACATCATCCGGCGGCAGTCCTGTCCCACACGCCGCCTGTATTCTTCCCCAGGCTTTATCATCTATGACTGAGCGGCATGTGGGGTAGACCGTTTCAAATGTTTCAACCTCAGTTGTTGACACAACCGGTTCCTTTTTTTACGTTAAATCTGGAAAACATCATTCTTACTCGGTCTTTTCCTTGTCTGTGCCACCGGCACAGGAAGATCCGCCGCTTCAACTGCTCTGGGAGCTTCCAGCTCCCGGTTTCTCACCGGATCATGCGCTTGCCTTCTCACATCCGTTGAGCGTGAGAGCCGTACCGGCAATCAGCCCGGCGATACAAAATCCTGCCAGAATTTTTTTAAGCTCATTGCTGTTCATGGTATTCACCTCCTGGTTTTGGTTGGTGAATTGCTGAGGTGCTAAATCCCGGGGAAGAAATACACTTTGTAATGCACACAGCCATCCTGTTGGATCGACCGTTTGTCGCAGTGCGGGGAAAACGGAACCTATACGGATTCATAACCGGTTGGATAGTATTAATTATAGCGATATGCCGGCTGGCGTCAATTATAAATAATGGCCTTGATCATCATTTCGGCCACGTCGTCACGGGAGCCGTCCCGCCCATTGCCGGCTTCTCCAGCACGATCCGGGGGATGCCGGGGCCATAAAGCTAAAGCGCAAAAATTCGGCGCGCCTCAGACAGTTTGCGCTTCTTAACGCTTCATGATCCCGGCATCTTTTCCCCGGAGCGCGCAACGTCGTACGCCAGAAACGGGCGGGACTCCACAGCTGGATATATGGCCGAGACGATGATCAAGGCCGAAAACTGTAAGAAAAGGTGTCAGATCTTGCATAGTGAATAGTGCTGTAAAAAGGTTAAATAGTACACTATGCAAGATGTAACACTATTTGTGCTTAATCCTGATCAGCCTATGTAGCTGAGTCTTATTTACTATATAAGATCTGACACCGATCTTTGAATATTCACCATATAACGCCGTGGTTGACAGGCAGCGAGGTACGATCGGTCCTATGTGAAACCACATATTATACAATTATTGGATTATTCCCTTTAGATATGGTTTCAAGCTAATTGATTTCCCACCCCGTGCATACATTACATAATTGCTATCCGTGTCTATTGAAACGACTTTTATTCCTTCGTGGTGATAATCCTGATATGCATCAGGATCAGTGTATATTTTTTTTATTATTTCGATCGGTGTAAGATAATATGTTTCCTGATCCCCGCAAATCCACAACTCAAAAGCTGTAGTTAATGTGTTGGAGTTAATGTTAAATTTTTATTTTGAAGGTGAACGACTATTTGTTGAGCAAAATCGAACGTGAATAACATTATTCCCTATTCTTATTTTTGCTCGACCAGAAGGGACCCAATTTTGCGTTCCACAAATCTTTGAATAAACTGCTCTCTTAATTTGTTCACTCATTTTATGTTCCTTCGTATAACGTGCGGGTAACTTGCCGGGCGCGTTGTTTTGCCCGGTCAAGTTCACCCGATGGTTCGGCGAAGCCGTTGTTGTTTCCAATTCTGTCAAGAATGAAGACCTGACCCCGCTATTTTTTCACCTCGTCAAACTGTTCTTCGATAACCTGATTGAAAGATTCGATTATCCCATCGACTACCTCTTTGGCTATATTTGCCTTATCCGTTGGTTCCTCAACCTCAGCCCATGTGATTGCTATGCCGCATTTGCGTTCAATTAGATGGGTTAAGTGTTTGGCTAAAGGAGTGAAATCTATGTCTCCATCCAATGAGATCAAAATCGCCGTACCATCCAAAGCAATTTCAATGGATTCTTCGGTGATGGTTGCGGTGCAGTTTATTTCACACATGGTCTTGCCTCAATTCAGTTAGAATGCGTTTGATGTTATATTTCTTGGCCCGCCGATCAAAAATGTATTCGCCACCATCCAATATTTGACAAACCTCTTTTTGTGCCTGTCGATCTTCCAGCACGATTTGCCGGTAGCTGATGCGTTGATCGTCATTGCTTGCCACAATGATGGACTCGGCATCCCCATAGACGACAATAGCGGGATTGTGGGTTACAAGAAATACCTGACCTCGGAACTTCTTTTCCCGAATCATGGAAACGAGAGCTTCAGCAATAAAGTTGCTACCCAAGTTGTCCTCTGGTTGGTCTATGAAGACGAGTTTGCTGTCCGCTTGAGAGAGAAGGATTTCCAAATATTTTTCAGAGTTATAGCCCGGACTGTTGCCTTTCGAGGTTGATGCGTCTGCATATATTAACGACTCATTCGGATTGCTGTAACACTCATAAAGCGGAGTAAAAAGGGTTCCTAACTTGCGGCTCAACGCATCAGGTGTATTGCCGCCGAGGTTCTTAACACTCTTTTCGTCTGAGATGAGAGCAAGCAGGTTGCTGTAAAGGCTCTTTGCCGTGTCTGCGTTTCGAATAGCATCCAAAACGACATCACGCGGTGAGGTATTGGCTGTGGCCTCGACAACAAACCTTGTTTCCCCATGAAGGTCGAACTCCTCAACTTCATGGCATAACAAGCTACTTGTCTGGTTGCTTACCAATAAGAGCTTCGCGGCGGACTCAAGCTTATCTTTTACATCTACAGCGATAGCTTGGATTGTCTGAGTCGCATTGGCCTTGTCCTCGGCAGCATTTCCCAAGCCGGTGTTCTTTTCTGAAAGAGTCTTTTCTACCCACTCGACAAAGGTTTGTTTTCTTAGAGAAACAAGCCCTCTATTGCGATAATGCTGTTGCTTATCTTGAATCAACTTCTCAAAGGCTTCAGTGAGTTGAGATTCTTCATCGGTGAACGAAATGAAAGCATTCTCTTTCAAGGCGTCCACGGCTTTTAAGACTGCGAGAAACTGCTCATCTGTCTCTTTCAAAAGCTCTGTGGAATTGCCGATTTCTTCAAGGATTGTTTCCTTGTCGAACTTTACAGTGTATTCATCACTTAAGCTCTCTGCGATAGTCTGTTCATGAAGCACAAAACTTCGTTCCTTCAGGCTTTCATAAGCCTCACTGTAAGCTTTAGATAGAGCGTCTACCTCATTTCTAAGCTGATTGCGTTTTTCAATCAGGTTCTGCCGCGCCAAATTCCTTTCGTCTTTTTTCCCCACTTTGTCAGCAAGCTCATCGAGGTGGAACTGCTCGAAATATCGAATGATGTCGCCTTGCTTAATCCAGATAGGCTCTGCATCCAAGGTTGATTCGCCTGAATATGCAGCTTCACGTTGAGTCTTGGTCTGCACCGTAGCGGTGGATAGCAGACCTTCGTAAGTATGGTCTTCAGGAAGCCTGTCGATACATTTACCGAACAAGCTCATTAACAAGCTTTTTCCACTGGAACGTCCCCCGATAATGACATTGAGATGAGGGCTGAACATAAGGTGTGTGTCTGAAATGTGGTCACATCCCGAAATCTTTAGCCCCTCCAAATGGTTTTGGTTACGAGGAAAAGTCGCCAGTTGAGCTTCGGACTTAATGCGCGACTCAGGATCAATGAATGCTTGCCTAAGCGTCTCGTAATTCTTACCGCCTTTAACATAATTGAATTCATGCGGAGGATTTTCAGTTCCTCCCTTATGCACGAGGGGATACTTCTCTATGTTGTGATTATCGGAAAACTGTATGTATGCGATGTCTTTCCTATCACGATGGGCTTCTGGCATTTGCTTGCCGAACGAGTCATTGTAATGGGCAATAGCTTTTTGTTTCACCTTCTCCAGAGCACAACTCGGCATAAGCAAAAGCATCTTTTGTGCATAAGGTATATCAGCGCGATAAGCATCAACCAGACTGTTAGAGCCGTTGCCTGCGTGGGGAATAAAGAAGAAATCATCAGTCGGAAACAAAGTAACAATATCATCAAGAGTTATTACACGATCAGCATGCGCCAGTTCTTTCTCCGAATAGTAACCCTCCAGTGCATCACTAAGTCGATTGACGTTATCAATATCATGATGGCAGAAAATGAATAGTGAATGGTATCGTGCTCCATCCACAGTCACATCAAGCTCTATTCCAATTAATAGGAGAGGGCCATCTTCACTCGCAAAGGTCTCATAGTATTCAGTATAGGCTGCGACATTGATGATGTTGTGATCAGTTAATGAGAATATTTCGACACCGTTCTCCACCATTTTGCTGTAGACTGTCTGTATAGAGAAGGTGCCTTTGTAGTCATTTGCTTTGGTCAGCTTGCTCATATCCGTATGGATATGAAGATCCACCCTCAGGAAATCAGAATATGGTTTTGAGGTACCTGCCATTACACCGCCTCCAATTTGTTTCTTCTTCATTTCTCAGTGAACGGTTGGGGTGAGGCGCGCGCGTGACCATTTGCCGTAAAAACGGACCCGCTATTCCGCGTCCCTCTCCACCCCATGGTTGCGCGCATTTAATTTTTGATTTCTCTCAATTATACCAATAGCTGTTTCAATTAAACTCAGGGACTTTTCCTCAATAACTCTTTCAAAATCATGCATCGTTGTATGGTAGGTTCCGCCAAAGATTTTTTCATGAAAATCAAAAAGAAAATCATCATGATTAGAAACAAATCGCCTTGGAAGTCCATGGTGTAATGGAATTCGGACATCTTTGTAAAATTGCAGGGATAGTTCGGCGTCTTTTGAATCAAAAAATCCTTCGGATTCTAATATTTCCACCAGCTTCGAGAAGCCCAAATGTCTCTTGTCTTCTAATTCTTTTTCTATGTTCCTATTGTTATTTGTTTTCGGAAGAGCATCCGTTGTAAGCTTAATAACCATTTCTCTAATTGTAAGCTCCAATATTGTGGATGATAGATGAAGGGCTCCAAGCAAGGCTCCAGCTTGCAGGCAAAGAGACAAATCTACAAGATAATATCTGGATACTTTCTGAGACAGTTTTATGGAGTTGATACGACATAGCAGACCCTGGATTTGTTTCACAATCTTGCCTTTAAATTGCTCCTCATAGCCTCTAATCACAAATCAAATCCTTGATATTTATTTCGTGCACAACGTTCCGGGTAACTTGCCGGGCGCGTCGTTTTGACCGGACAATGTTCACCCGGTGGTTAGCGAAAATTATCTTTGGGCATTACTACTTAAAAACTTTAGTTAAAATGACTGTAAGTATAGCACCGATAATTGTACCCGTGATGCCAAAAATGCTTGCAACTACAGCTGTCTTGTTTTGCGATTTTATGAGTTTTTTGTTGAGTTCGTGTTGTTCAATTTTGTCTCGTCTCCGCCATTCATTTAGTACGACTATCGACCCTGGGTCATCTGGCTTATATTTTAATTGTAACACCGCCAAATCAATACCTGACATGCTTTCAATTTTTTCTTTAGATGGTATGTCGTAATATGAACGTGAACGAAAATCTTGTTCTTCCTTATCGTTTTGTAATGTATTCATTTTTCTCTCGCTAACGCTTCGGCTCATGGGCCGCAAAAGAAACATGGCCGGAATTAAAGACAAGTTAAATGATGCCTACGGAAATTCTCAAATCGACCGCATTTTGCGGTCCAATGCAGCCGGTTGTTCGCTGCTGTGTGTTATGTATTTCATCATGATCTTCCACAGCCAGCATCTCCCTCGCCGCCTGTCACTGGATGCGTCGGAAGATCGCCTGGCATTTCGTCAAGTAGTTCATTTACCCGGAAAGAAAGTGTTACCGATCCGGCTGTTTGGCGTTGCGTCCAGTATTCACCTTCAAGCTTGTGAACGGGCGTCCCAATAATGTTAAACAGCATCGTACCATCATGTGGCGTACTTCTTTCGCGCAATGAAGCTTTTGGTCTGCTCGTGTACGAGTAGCAGAGCCGCCGGACTTGGGCGTCCTTGTCGATGCAAAATCCTTCAAGATAGCTGTAGCTTTCCATTTCCTCGGTTCGCATAACACAACTCATTCGCCCGAAGCTCTGCTTTATTGTCAAGATCGTGAGAATAGGACCAGGCGTCTTTCCTTCAACATCCTTCCAGTTCGTTTGAATGTTCCCTTGCCATGTGCCATTCAAGTCGGGGAACGGGATTAGCCAGCCTTGAAGACGCTTCCAGCGCCAAAGCCAGACAGTGAAGAGGAAGTAGGCGATACCGTCCGCCGTGGCAACAACCGGGATGAGCCGAAGCACGTCAAAAAAGTTCCGAAGGTCAAACCCCTGAACAATAGCGGCCAAGAAGAGTACAACCGCAGAGAAACCGGCAAGCAGGTAGAGGAAGGGCTTCATGTTAACCCAAGTTCGCCAAAATTGATGGCGTAGAGGATGAAATTTGGCCAAATTGAGCCATATGAGTCATCTAACTATCTGATATTTTTAGATCAGAATTTTTTGAAAGTCAATGTAGTGACC
>JALNXR010000111.1 GCA_023230265.1 Bacteroidales bacterium
GTCAACTCGTTTTCTGCCACTTTTGAGAAAAAAGAGGTCAGGCTTGAATGGGCCCCATCTCAGGATTCACTTGAGGAGACAGCAACTCCCGATGGTTATATGGTCTATACAAGAATTAACGGAGATGGTTTTGACAACGGGAGATTTGTATCTCAGCCGGAGATACTGATGCAGGTGGAAAGCGGTAAAATCTACAGTTTTAAAGTCACTGCTGTAAATAAAGGCGGTGAAAGCTTCCCCTCAGAAATCCTCTCGGTTTACAAGGCCCCTCAGGAGAGACACACCGTCTTGATAGTTAACGGATTCGACAGATTGTCAGCCCCCAAATCCTTTGCCTCTTCCGACACAAGCTATGCAGGTTTTCTGGATTTCATAGACAGCGGGGTACCTTATCTTTATGATATCTCATATGTGGGCAGTCAGTATGAATTCCGGAGGAGTGTTGAGTGGAGTGACGATGATTCACCAGGATTCGGCGCTTCATATGCAGATTATGAAACTAAGGTTATTGCCGGTAACAGTTTTGACTATCCATACATTCACGGAAAGGCATTCGCAAAAGCAGGATTGAGTTTTGTCTCCTGCAGCAGGGATGCTGTGACCTCCTCCAGAGTCAGGATGAACGACTATCCTGTTGTTGATATTATAATGGGTAAACAGCAAAGCACAGTTACTGGCAGAGAGGGAAACAGGATCAGATACAGAGTATTTCCTTCCGGATTCATGCATTATATCAGAGATTATGCTGCAAAAGGCGGGAAAATAGTGGTTTCGGGAGCAAATATAGGAACCGATGTCTGGGACTCACCCGGTATAGATAACGAGAGTAAAGATTTTGTTAACCAGGTTTTAAAGTACACTTTCAGAAGTAATAATGCCAGCAGGACCGGGAAGTTCAAAGGCGCCCCCAACCCCTGGGATTTTAAAGGGAGTTTCACTTTTAGCAACACATTAAATCCAAAGATATATTGTGTGGAATCCCCTGACGCTATAGAACCGTACGGTGAGGGATCCCATACAATTTTCCGGTATTCCGACAACAATCTTTCTGCCGGTATCGCATATAAAGGCAGTCATAGTGTAGTAGCACTCGGATTCCCTATCGAAACTATTGAAAGTGAAGAGAAAATAAATGAATTTATTAGTTATTTAATTAAATTTTTTGAATTGTGACATTAAGCAAAACCAGAGAAGCAGAGATAATCGAGCTGATAAAAAATGAGGTAAAACCGGCACTGGGATGTACAGAGCCTATTGCGGTCTCCCTTGCAACTGCAAAAGCTGCAGAGGCTCTTAGAAGAATTGGATATGAGCCTGAGAAGGTAAAGGTTGAGGTTAGCGGTAATATTTTAAAGAACGGAATGGGGGTCGGAGTTCCCGGAACAGGAATGGTTGGGCTCCATATTGCAGCCGCTTTGGGAGTTACCTGTGGAAAATCAGCATATCACCTGGAGGTGCTGAAAGATCTGGATGAAAACTCCGTTTCAAGGGCAAAAGAGATGTTAAATGAGAAACTTGTAGCTATTAATCTCTCAAAGAGTGATAAAAAACTCTATATATCAGCTACATGCACTTCAGGTATACACAAAGCCACAGCTGTGATTGAGGACAATCACGACTCAATAGTCTCTGTAAAAATCGACAACAAAGATATTCCCCTGACAGACAGCAAACTGGAAAAAGAAAGAAGAGCCGGTGACAAGGATAATGATACACCCGGGAAAACTACCCTGGACTATAAACTTGATGTAAAAACCATACTTCAGTTTTCCAGACAGATACCCTTTACTGATATTGAATTCATACTGGACTCTGTAACTCTCAACAAAGCATTGGCGCTGGAGGGGCTTAGAAACAGCTACGGACTTAAAGTTGGCAGAACTATTCAGGACAATGTTCATAAAAATGTCTTTGGCAGCGGTTTGCTCACCTACTCTATGGCTATGACAGCAGCAGCATCAGACGCAAGGATGGCGGGGTGTACTCTTCCTGCGATGAGTAACTCGGGGAGCGGGAACCAGGGAATCACTGTTACCATGCCTGTAATTGCCGCCGCAGAAAAGCTGGAAAGTACCCGGGAGGAGCTGGCCAGAGCATTGGTTCTGAGTCATCTTATTGCTATACATATCAAAGGCTATCTGGGCAAACTCTCTGCACTGTGCGGATGCGTAATAGCCTCTACCGGAGCTGCTGCCGGGATTGTTTTTTTGAGAAAAGGAAACTACGATCAGATATGTTATTCCATTAAAAATATGATCGGTAACATAACAGGAATGGTCTGTGACGGAGCAAAGGTGGGTTGCGCTCTAAAAGTTGCTTCCGGAGTTTCCTCCGCTGTTCAATCTTCCATTCTGGCACTTGATAACATCTGCATTTCTGAGAATGACGGAATAATCGAGAAGGATATCGAGAAGACCATTCAGAACCTGGGGAACATCGGAAGTAAGGGGATGGAGAACACAGACAGCATGATACTGGATATTATGGTCTGTAAATAAATCGCCCCGCAGGTATTTTCTTCTGTCTATTTGTCAGAGGATGTCAGTTATTCAGCCGGTGGTATATCTTTTGATGTTTAAGGTCTCAAACTTTAATCATAAACAGATATGCAAAAAGGTACAATTGGAGTTACAACTGAAAATATCTTCCCGATTATTAAGAAATTCCTCTATTCAGATCATGAAATTTTTCTCAGAGAGTTAATATCAAACGGTGTGGATGCCGTACAAAAGCTTAAGGCTCTTGCTTCCAGCGGCGAATACAAAAATGAGACAGGAGATTTAAAAGTTTCGGTCACTTTTGACAAGGATAAGGGGATAATTACCGTTAGCGATAATGGTATCGGGATGACACAGGAGGAGGTTGATAAGTATATCAATCAAATTGCCTTTTCCAGTGCCGGAGAATTTCTGGATAAGTATAAAGACCAGATCAGCAATATTATCGGTCACTTTGGACTGGGATTCTACTCCTCTTTTATGGTTGCAAAAAAGGTTGAAATCCAGACCCTCTCTTATAAAGAGGGTGCAGAGGCAGTAAAATGGAACTGCGATGGGACACCTGAATATCAGATTGCAAAAGGGAAACGCAAAGAGAGGGGAACTGATATTATTCTTTATCTGGATGATGACTCCAAAGATTATGCTGAGGAGTTTAAACTCAGAGAACTGATCAACAAATATTGCAAATTTTTACCTGTTCCTGTTGAATTCGGCAAGGATAAAAAGGTAATAAACAATACAAATCCTCTATGGACAAGGAAGCCATCCGAACTAAAGGAGGAAGATTACAGCAATTTTTACAGAGAGCTCTATCCGATGCAGAAGGATCCCCTTTTCTATATTCATCTTAATGTAGATTATCCCTTTAACCTCACTGGGATACTATACTTCCCCAAAATCAAGGATAAGCTTGAAATCTCAAGGAATAAAATTCAGCTCTATTGCAATCAGGTTTTTGTAACCGATTCCGTAGAGAATATAGTTCCCGATTTTCTGACCCTTCTGCATGGTGTTATTGACTCTCCGGATATTCCGCTAAATGTTTCAAGAAGCTATCTGCAATCAGACCAGAATGTTAAGAAGATATCTTCTCATATCACAAAGAAGGTAGCAGACAGGCTGGAAGAGATATTTAAAAATGACCGGAAAGGTCTGGAGGAGAAGTGGGACAATCTTAAACTATTCATAGAATACGGAATGCTCTCAGAAGAGAAATTCTATGAGAGGGCAGAAAAATTTGCATTGCTTAAAAATACCGATAACAAATATTTTAGTTACGAAGAGTATCTTACTGCAATAGAATCTTCACAAAAAGATATGAACGGGAAACTGGTCTACCTCTATGCTACCGGCAAAGAGGATCAGTACAGCTATATTGACAGTGCAAAAAACAGAGGATATGATGTACTTCTTTTTGACAGTCAGCTGGATGCTCATTTCGTAAACCTTCTTGAATCCAAATTCAAAGATTCATCTTTTGTAAGGGTAGATTCAGACCATATAGATAAACTGATAAAAAAACAGGAGTTGGAGAAACCTCATTTGACAGAGAATGAGATTGAGGATATCTCAAATTTGTTTGAAGCTGTCTTACCTGAAGAGGCTCATTATAGTTTTGTAATTGAAAATCATGACGACAGAGACGGTGCGCTGCTGATTACCCGCTCTGAATTTATGAGAAGATACCGGGAGATGTCTGCACTTAGCGGAGGAATGAATTTCTATGGATCTCTTCCGGAATCCTATACGGTTACGGTTAACTATAATCATCCCCTGGTAAAAAGAGTCCTTGAACAAAAGAGTGAAAAACTCAATACAGAGATTTTTAAGCTGGAAGAGAGACTTATTGAACCATCTGAGAAGCTTAAAGCTATTAAGGAGAAGATCGGAGATAAAAAGGAGGATTCTGTAGATACAGAAATCAGGGATGAGAAAAATGAGCTGGAAAAAGCAGTAGAAAGAATCAGATCTGAGAGAAAAGAGCTGCTCAAAGGATTCGGTAAAGAGAACGACCTTGTGAGAGAGCTGGCAGATCTTGCCCTTCTTGCAAACGGGCTGTTAAAGGGAGAAGATCTTAACAACTTTATTAAAAGGAGTTTATCCTTGATCAAATAGACTATCCCTCAAATTATTAAATGCAAAAATGTAGCAACGAAAGTTGTTACATTTTTGTTAAATTTTCACCCTGTTTATTATCATTATTCTGCTAAATCTATGGCGAAAATCTAATTTTGCAGCCAAATCAAAGTAGCATATGAAAATAGACAGATTTCTGCAATTCTTTATTGTTAAGGAGAAAAAGTTTTACCCTCTTTACATATCACAGCTCAAAAACATTACAGAGGCTGCCGGTGAACTTAAGTCTCTCTTTCTTGAGAGCAGTTACGACAGGCAAAAAGAGTACTACAAGAAGATCAATGATCTGGAAGTAAAGGGTGATCACATCACAGCGCACATTTATGAGGAGCTGAATAAGACTTTTGTAACACCTTTTGACCGGGAAGACATCCACATTCTGGCATCAAGAATAGACAACTTTCTGGATTTCATTCATGATGCAGCCAGAAAGCAGGTTATGTATAAACCATTAAAAACCTATAAGGACACAATTACCATTGTAGATTTTATTATGGAAGATGCAGTGCTTCTTAACAGGATCATGATGAATCTGGACAATATTCTTAAAAAGAGAGATGAAATCCTAAAAATGTGTAAAAAAATTAAGGATATCGAGAGAAAAGTCGATGAGCTGTATGAAAATTTCAATGGCTACCTGTTCGAAAATGAAGAAGATGCAAAGGAATTGGTCAAACATAAAAACATTGTCCAGAGTCTGGAAGACACAACTGACAGGGCAAAGGATATCAGTGATACAATACGCTCAATTATTGTTAAACTGGCATAAATAAGATATTATGCTGACAGTTGTAATAATTGCAATAATAATTGCCCTCCTTTTTGACTTTCTCAACGGCATGAACGATGCCGCAAATTCTATAGCTACAATCGTTTCTACAAAAGTTCTCTCCCCGGGTGTTGCAGTATTATGGGCTGCATTCTGGAACTTTGCAGCATTCTTTATTTTTGGAGTACATGTGGCAAATACTATGGGCAAAGGAATAGTCGACCCTAATGTGGTAAATCCCTACATTATACTATCAGCGCTTATAGGTTCTGTCGTCTGGGTATGGATCTGCACCCATTACGGACTTCCAATAAGCGTCTCCCACGCACTGATAGGTGGTCTTATAGGTCCCGTCTGGCTTACTTACGGCAGTTCAGCTCTTGTTGTCACAGGAATAATTAAAATTGCTGTTTTCATCGTTCTTTCTCCTTTGATCGGGATGATTCTTTCGTTCATATTTATGGCTATAACAATGAGACTCTTTAAGCACAAACATCCTTTAAAGGTTGAAGGAGTTTTCCATGGTCTGCAATTATTCTCTTCTGCAATTTTCAGTCTGGGACACGGGGGAAATGACGCTCAAAAAACCATGGGGATTATTGCTATTTTACTCTACAGTGTTGCGGGAACAAATGATTTTATATCCAAATATTTATTCGACTCCACAATGGGATTTCACGTTCCTTTGTGGCTGACAATCACCTGTTATACTGTGATTGCTCTGGGAACCATTACCGGTGGTTGGAAGGTTATTAAAACATTGGGAGACGGTCTTGCAAAATTAAAACCTGTCCAGGGTTTCTGTGCAGAAACAGCAGGTGCTGCCACCCTTATAGGAACCGCTCTGGGAGGAATACCTGTCAGCACGACACACACAATTACCGGATCAATAATCGGTGTGGGGATAACAAAAGGGATAAAATCTGTAAGATGGGCAACCGCAAAAAACATTGTGGGAGCATGGATATTCACAATACCCTGCACTCTGTTACTCTCAGGTTTGATCTATCTATTGATGAGCCAACTGCTTAATTTATAAATGTATGTGCCGTTTTTCGTCCTGAAATTTTGATGTTAGCAAATTTTATAAAGTGCTCATATTGTTTGAAGTCAACCAGCTATTTCAGGCCTTACCCTACCTGTTTAGGACGGGACATAGGTGTTAGCAAATTTTATAAATCGCTGACTATATGCGTTGTGACAATTTTTCAAAAAACTATGCTTTTTGAAAAATTGCCTATTCAGCTCAACAACAATAGGTTGTAAAATTTGCTTATATGTAGTTAAAGTTTCCCACGTGCTTAACTCATAGAATATCAGCTGATAGCAGCTTCTTTATTGATGTTATTTGTCTCGGAAATCATTTCTGATTTGATAATTGAGAACAATATTTTTAATTCAC
>JALNXR010000112.1 GCA_023230265.1 Bacteroidales bacterium
ACTCTGCCGGTTCGCACACTCTGCCGGTTATCGCACACTCTGCCGGTTATCGCACTACTCCACCAGTTTATCGTAATCTGTTTCCAGGGGTTTTCTGGTTATAAAATCAAAGAGGGTAAGCCCTCTGAGGTTATAAAAGTAAGTCCAATAATCCTGGATTGACTTGATATATTGCGTGCGGTTCTGGTCCTTTTTGGTATCGGCATTATTGAGATCGATCACGGCAATTTTACCTATCAGAAACCTCTGTTTTGTAACTTCAAACATCTTTTGGGCAACGGTATCAGATTTTGCTGCGATTTTAACCTGGTTTGCCTGGAGATTGAATCTCTCCACATCCAGGTAAAGGTTCTGCTGAAAATCCTGCCTTGCCTGCCTTGTTTTAACCTCAGTAAGTTCCAGACTGGATTGTGCCATTTTGTATTTACCTTTTCCGAGCCCCCAGTCTAGTATCGGTATTGTAAATCCAACACTTATGCTCTGTTGTTGTCTGGGGTCTTTGTATGCCAGTGAAAAAACAGGATCCTGATCTCCCAGGCCGAAGGATGCATAGAGATTTGCTTTAAATCCACGGTTTGCCTTTGCCTGAGCGACATTGCTCTGTGCAGAAAGAAGACCGAGCTCCTGACTTATAATCTCTGGATTATTCTTCATTGCAAGCTGATAGACTTCGTCCAGACTAACCTGCAGATCCGGGATTTCGTAGGGAATTATCAGTTCAAGTCTCACCTGGTCGTTAAATCCAAGGAAAGATCTCATTCTGATCTCGGCATTTCTCAGATTCATCTCAGAAGTTTTTCTCGAGGTCTCTGCATTAAGCCAACTAAGTTGCATCTGAAGAAGCTCATCTTCTGCAATTGTGCCAAGTTCATACCGACCCTGTGCAATTCTCCACAATGTGTCGCTATTGGCATAATTTACCTGGGCAATCTGATAACTGATCTGAGCCTGAGCAAGTGAGAAAAAAATGCTGACAGTCTGCTTATGCACATCTTCCATTAAAGAGAGATATTCTTTTCTGGCCATTTCGTACCTGAGAGGTTCAGTTTTCTTCTGCCATTTTAGATCGTTGTAACTAAAGAGGGGTTGGGTAAAACTGATTCTTACAGGTGAAGTGATAAATCTTCTTGTATCATTCTCGAAATCGTTAAACAGAGTTATGTCTGATGATAGAGAAATTGACCCTCCTGTAAGTCCGATATTTTGCGTAAGAGAGAGAGCTGCGTTATTGCTTAGTGCGTTGGAGGCTTTATAGTCCCATCTGTCAAACTGTGAGTTCCAAACCTTTTCATATGTAGTGCTGTAGTCAGGACCGGTGCCCTTGAAAGAGAGGGATGGAAGATATCTGGCCAGAAATGTTCTGTACTGCCAGTAACTGGAACGAAAAGAGTGTTTGGCCATTAAGGCATTGGGAGACTGTGTCTCTGCCATCTCGATAGCCTCCTCGAAGGTGATCTTGATAATCTGCTGTGCACTGCTCTTTTTTACAGTGAGGGCAGATATGACCAAAATTGAAAATAAAAGAATCTTTTTCATCATTTTAACATTTTCGTAACTCTATTTATTCATATCTGAGCGATTCAATCGGATCCTTTTCTGATGCCCTCTTGGCAGGCGAATAACCGAATATAACACCTACTGATACAGATACACCAAATGCAACGAAAACAGAGAAGAAAGAGACAATTGTTTCAATACCTGCAAGATATTCGATCAGTTTGGCCATAATAACTCCCAGGAATATTCCTATGAATCCACCTGTGACACTTATCAGTACAGCCTCTGAGAGGAACTGTACAACAATATCCATCTTTTTTGCACCCAAAGCCATCCTTGTTCCGATCTCCTTGATCCTCTCCATTACAGAGGCAAACATTATGTTCATTATGCCGATACCTCCCACAATCAGGGAGATACTGGCGATAGCACCCAGTACAATATTAAAAATATCTTTTGTTCTTTGCTGTTGTTTGAGTAGTAGCTCAGGAACAGTGATCTCAAAATCCTTAACACCTGTGTGACGTCTCTCCAGCATCCTTCCAAGAACCTCTGTGGTGGGTGTGAGCTGCTCGGTTTCATGAACCTGGACCACAATCCTGTCAAGCTGATTGTAATTAGTCTCGGTTGGAGTGGAAGAGGTGGATTCACTCGATAAAGCTAAACCCATGCCTCTTCTGCCAAATCCCATGAAAAACGATGAGGAAGAGGCTTCTGATACAAGTTTTGTATTGAGAAGTGCCCTGTTCTGATACCTTAGAAGCATTGTCTGTATCGGGATGTAAATATTGTCGTTATATACATTTACACCTTTGTCCTCAAACCCTGTAAGGCTTACATTGCTCTTGTTGAGAACCCCGATAACTTTTAACCAAATTCCGTCAAATTTGATATACTGGTTTATCGGGTTGACCTTGTTGAAAAACTGTGTTCTTATGTTAGCACCTATGATGCAGACCTGGACTCCATTCTCCTCCTGCATGTCGTTGAAGAAAGTTCCGTCTATCAGTGGCAGGTTGTAGAGTTCAAAATAATCATTAGAGACCCCGACCAGTTTTGCGTTGTATTTAACTCCGTTTACCATGGCCGAAGAGTTTATGGAAATTTCCGGACTGATCCTCTTTACCGAGGGCAGGACCTCTCTTATAGCCTCAACATCGAGCATACTCAGTCCTCTGGAGAATTTATTGGTCTGCTTCTCACCCTCCTCCTCTGAGGAGCTTTTCTGAGTAATAATAGGGTTGATAATTATATTGTTAACGCCCACCATTTTCATCTGCTCCATAATCTCCTGCTTAGCTCCTTTTCCAATGGCAAGCATTGCAATCACAGCAGCCACACCGAATATAATCCCCAGTGCAGTCAGAAAAGACTTGAGCTTGTTTGAGATTATCGACTCAATGGCAATTTCAATGTCATGAAAATACCTGTATATAAATCTTATCATTACACTCGGCTAATTATTGACTTCTCTGTTCTGTCCTTCTTCTGCGCATTGTAGTATCACCGGGAGCACTCTGCCTTTGCTGACCGGCAGCCCGTCTCTCCATAAATTTCTGTCTCTCCTCGGGGCTTAGTTGTCTGGTATTGTTATTATTCTGATTAGGAATGCGTCTTACCGGCGAATCTCCGGTCACACTTTGTCCGGCAAGGCTGGGATCAACTCCCTGAAACTTACTTTGCATAGAAGGAGGCAGATTCCTTAAAAATCCCTTTTCTCTTGCAGCTCTCTCTGCCTCATCTCTTTTTCTCTGCTCTTCTGCTTTCTTTGCAGCTACACGTTCTTTGATAACAGCAATCAGTTCCTCTCCCTTCATTTTGAATTTATCAGCCTTTTCGGGAACATTGAGATAGATCTTTTCATTCTCCTCCAGCCCTTTCTCCACTACGACACTGTTTTCGTTCATCTCTCCCAGTACCACAACCTGTCTGTATCCGCCTTTGAGATATACGAAGGGGATACTGTCTGCAGTGGCATAAACAGACTCCAGTGGAATATAGACCACATCATTTATTGACTTGGTGATAATTTTATTGCCGGTAGTCATTGCAGGTTTAAGTATCGGGTCAGATTCGTTAACCTGGACAGTAACCTCAAACACCTTGGCATCTGTGTTAGGAAGCTGCTCTCCGATATTTGCAACAGCTTTTACCACTCCGGTGTAGTTTTTATCGGGGAAAGCATCCACCAGAATCTCAACACTTTGTCCTGGAAACACTTTGCTTACATCAATCTCATTTACATATGTTTTTGATATCATTACTGACATATCCGGCAGTGTTGCCACAACATTGTCCCAGGGACTTATGGAAGAGCCTATTTTTCTTTTTGTACCCATCCGGTCTCTTTTGTAGATTACCATTCCTGGTGCCGGGGCTCTTATGATAAATTTAGAAAGTATATCTTCCAGCTCTCTGACTCTTGTCTGCTGGTCATTGATATTTTTCAACAAAGTTTTTATATCAGAATTTGCCTGTTCTACCTTAAGTGTATAGCTCCTGGTAGACTGGTCAAGTGAACGGATTGCTTTGTCCAGTGAAAGTTCTGCCTGCCTTATTGTTGTAGGAGGTTCAAATTTAGATTGTTGTAAGGTTATCTTTGCCTCCTCCACAGAGTAGCTCAGATTTTTAAGATTGTCCCGGAGATTGCTTAGATTAACCGCTGTGTCCAGGATTTTCATTTCCAGGTTGGACTCCAGGGTTGTCAGCTTCTCCAACTCGTCTTTAAGGTTGTTTTCGAATGAAGTTCTGTCCAGAGTTGCTACATAGTCCCCCTCTTTTACCTCAGTTCCTTCTGGGACCATATCTGTAATCTTGATCTCCATAGCACGGATATTTCTGCTCTCTGTGAATTGGGGACCGTAAATATCGGTGGACTCTTTTGCCTGTAGTTCACCGGTTGTGTTGACAATTATATCAAACTGACCTTTTTGAGATTCAACATAGAGAGATGTAATCTCTTTTTTTGCAGAAATCCTGCCGATTATTATCAGGATAAGAATTGCTGCAGCGATGACAATTCCTGTAATGATGAGCGTCTTTTTCATCCGTGTTTATTAATAAATGTTAATTATTTCTGATGTTAATTATTATAAGATTAAAATTGAAGCAAAAAGTTTAATTAAAGATTAAAATTTGTTGTTTTTGTCATCCTCTCTTCCTGTTTTGTGAAAAATAAAAAATATATTATGTAAGAAAAAAGGTGAAACAAAAAGTGAGCCAAAAATGGCTCACTATCAATAAAATTAGCTGGTTCTACAATGGGCTCCTGCTTCCCGGCAGAAGTTTCAGCCGGTTCTTTTCCTCAAAGTACTTAAAGAACATGTAGAGTTTAAAGTTGAATTCAAAATCGTAAGAGGTTAGATAATCGTATTCCAGGTAGCTGTCAATAAACTCGTCTCCAGATGAATAACGTCGATTCCACTCCATGGAGTAGAGATGGTTCCAGGACTGCAGATAATCGTTACTGTACTGGTTTTTTGTGAAAGCCCTGCTTTGAAACCAAAAATCAAACCCGGGATCAAACACTATCAGTTCGTACTTGGTTGAGTCTTTCAATGCGGTTGTATCGCTTATTTCAACCGTGCTTTTTTTTGAGTCTGCAACTCTTTTCTGTGCCCCGCAGGAGATAATGAGTCCAGAAAGGAGCACAATGATCAGGATTATTAAAACTCTTTTCATCTTCTGCAAATTTTAAAAATATTTGCTGCAAATTTTGCACCATTAAAGAGTGAAAACATTATCTCACAAAAGATGCAGATCATTCTCACTAAAGAGACAGATCATTACCTCACAAAGATTCAGATCACGACTCCGCTAATGCAGAAATTATAACCTCAGCATTCTTTCTATCGAGGGATACGCCATCTCCCTGAGACCGGCTTCAACTTTGATCCCGGGAGTCTCACTCCTGAGTGCGGAGAGTAACTTTTCCAAAGTGGATTTTTTCATTTGTCTGCAGGGAACATCTACAGAGATATACTCCTTAGAGGGGCAAATCTGCTTCATTCTATGGATTATCTCTTTCTCGGTAACTATTACAAATTGGTCAGACTTTGAATTTTGCACATGGTTTATCATTCCGGATGTAGAGTAGAACCAGGCTCTGGACATGTTGTGAATCTGAGGATCCGCCGAACAACTGCTCTCAGGATGGATAAGAATGTCAGCCTTTGGATATTTTGCAGCCAGGTCCAATACCAAACGGCTTGTGAATCGTTGATGGACACAGCAGCTTCCAGGCCAGATCTCCATCTCCCTGCCTGACTTATAACGGATATACTCCCCAAGGTTTTTGTCCGGCACAAAGAGTATTTTCTTCCCGGCCGGGATGCTCTCAATCACTCTCAGGGCGTTTGCCGATGTACAGCAGATGTCTGTGTAAGCTTTTACATCAGCGGTTGTATTTACATATGAGACAACGACTCCTGTGGGATTCTCCCTTTTCCACTCCAGCAGATCGCTCCCTGTAATGCTCTCTGCCAGTGAACACCCGGCAGTGTTATCGGGGACAATGACCTTTTTATCCGGAGAAATTATTGAGGCAGTCTCAGCCATAAAATTCACGCCACAGAAAACGATAAGAGGGGAATCTGTAGAAGCCGCCTGTTGCGACAATCCGAGGGAATCACCAAGATAGTCACAAATATCCTGGATCTCAGGGAGCGTGTAATAGTGAGCGAGAATGACTGCCCTCTTCTCATTTTTGATCTTTATTATCTCCTCGATAACTTGTTGTTTATCCCGGGAAATTCCTTTGATATCCATTGCTGCAGATAATTACTTGATTTTTAATCTTTCCATTGTCAGATTCTGTCAGGCACTATGTTCATACTGATATCCATTGCTGTTACTGAGTGGGTAAGAGCACCAACGCTGATATAGTTTACACCGGTGGCTGCCACCTCTTTTATTCTGGAAAGGTTCATATTCCCTGAAGCTTCTGTCTCTGCCCTGCCGCCGATTATTCTCACTGCTTCTGCCATCATGCTGTTAGTCATATTGTCCAGCATTATTATATCGGCTTTTGCTTCAAGAGCCTGTGTGACTTCATTCAGATTCGTCACCTCCACTTCAATCCGGGTTCCGGGCTTTACCGATTCTCTCACCTGGCTGACTGCATTGCCTATCGATCCGGCCACTTTTATATGGTTGTCTTTTATCAGAGCCATATCATAGAGACCAATGCGATGATTTTTACCGCCACCGGCCTTGACAGCCATTTTATCCAAAATTCTCATTCCGGGAGCTGTCTTTCGGGTATCCAGAATTTTTGTCCCGCTACCCTCCAGCTCTTTTACATATTTTGC
>JALNXR010000004.1 GCA_023230265.1 Bacteroidales bacterium
GGCAAATTCCATTGCAAAGGGCTATTACCAGAAAAAAATGGCTGTGGATCAGGCTGCCGGAGACGAAGCACGAACAGAAGCCGAATGGGCAGATGCCTGCCTGCAGACTGCTGAGGTGGTAAAAACTACTGCAGATTATTCGATGATGGGCCTCTCCCTGTTTGGAGGCCAATATGTTAACAATGTTTATCAGGGTGTGACCGGTTATATTGAGGGTGGCCCTAAAGAGGCATTCCTGAGAGTTGCGGGTTCATATAACACTGTTACCGGAATAGCTGTGGACGGTTTTAGGGGATTTGAAGAGGCTGTGAACAATGGCGGGGATTTTATGGACGGTATCAAGGGTGCCGGACTGGAGGCGGCAAAGGGTTATATTACAGAAAAAGCTCTTTCGTTTGGAGCAGGAAAGATATCCGCCACTTTTGCCAGACCTAACGGTGAGTTTCCGGAAATCGATGGTCCCGGCTCAAAAAGAGCCACTCAGACACAGACGGCATCTCAGACACAGACAGGTGATCCTGTAAGACAAAAAGCCAAGCCCTTAAAGAACCCTGATGATTTTAACCGTCCTCTGTCTGCAGAGGAGATTGCAGTGTACCGTCAACAGGTCTCTGATGCACGAGTAAAGGTAACCTCTTATAAAAAGACATTTGAAAAACTTGAACAGGCCAGAAATGCCGGAGCTCCTCCCTCTGAGATCAAGAAGATTCTTGTGGAGCTTGACGACCGTTCTGCCAAGATTCACAGCTCGCCACAGGCAAAGATGATGATGAAAACACTGCAGAAGAATCCCAAAAATTTGGATTTGATCAAACGCTACAGTAACTCTATGGACAGGGTTCATAAGAGAGTGGAGAAGAGATTTCAGCAGGAGATGGACCAAAGGGGGTGGAGCAAAGAGGAGTTGGAACCTATAAGAAACAGGCCCGATCCGGCTGAGCTTCAGAGAGCCCGGGAGAGACAGGCAAGGGGCGAACAGGTGAGCGGAGAGGATTTGTTAGGCACAAAAACAGTCAATATGGACTACGATGCAGGGAGAAAACCAAAGTTAGGACCTGACGGAAAGCCGCTTCCGCCAAGCAAAAACGGCGAATCCACCTCTATTGAAGCCTGGCATGCAGAGGCTCAGGAGGCATGGGAGAGGGCTTATCTGGCAGAAACAGGGCAGAGTCCCACTCATTCATGGGAAAATATTACCCACTCAAAACTGGGTGATGCATACAGAGACCTGAGTGTTTTGCAGAAAAACGGAATTTTGCATGCCAACAAATCCTGGGCAGGCCAGACTGCTGATGTAACTTATTACAAGGCAGAGGAGATAAGAAGCTCTCCGGAATTCCAAAGAGTGGAGAAGTATGTAGAAATTGCCAGAGGTACTGCAAAAGATTACAGGACAAAGATGAATCCTCTTTTTGAAAAGAGAAAACCCAAAGCCGGAACCGCCTCCTATGAAGCCTGGAAAAAGCATAAGGATTATTGGGACAAAATCAACAGCATAATGGACCAGATGGGAAGCAGCCGTAAAGATCCTCTATCGGCAGACCGGGAAATCAGGGAGATAACCGGAGGCAAAAGTATGCTGGAGGTAACTTTTGACATGAGGAATTTTATGGAATCGCTGATGGTTTTATAAAATGTTGGTGCAGCGTATTAAGGAGATTTTTGAACAGGACAAGTAACGACATTTTTTGTAGTAAACTTTCGCCAAAACTTGTAATAAGACCCCGACATTTTTTGTAGTGTAATATTACAGGTGCTGTATTAATCGTTGGTCCTAAATGGTGTGGAAAAACAGAAACAGCTTTACAGACGGCAAAGAGTGTTCTTTTCATACAAATGAACGTACACTTGACAGTTATTTAAATGCGTTACGCCGGATATTCATAATAGAAGATGTCCCCGCATGGTCTCCGTCTTTGCGGTCAAAAACAACAACAAGAACTTCTCACAAGCGTCAATTGGTTGATCCATCCATTGCAACAGCTGTTATGCGAATTGATGGAAACAGGTTATTACAAGATTTGGAGACCTTTGGTTTTATGTTTGAATCTCTTTGTACCCGCGATATGCGTATTTATGCCCAAGTTAATGATAAGGTAAAATCTCTTTGTTTTTCGGATCGTAATCCAAAAATTTAATATATTATTTGGATTTGGCGGATTTAAAATCTAAATTTGAATAAAATTTTTTGCTATGATTGAACGTGAATTACAATCTGTCATTGAAAAAAAGCTTTTCAAAGGCAAAGCAATTATTATAACCGGGGCGAGGCAGGTTGGTAAGACCACGCTTTTAAAACAATTCAGCGAAAAGTTCGATATTCCTGTACAGACACTTAACTGCGATGAGCCGGAAGTGAGAGAGTTTCTTACTGATACAAACACTATTAAATTATCTTCTCTTATTGGAAATTATAAGATAGTAATGATTGACGAAGCCCAAAGGGTAAAAAATATCGGGCTGACATTAAAGCTGATAGTGGATAATTTTAAAGATGTCCAATTAATAGTAACCGGGTCCTCTTCCCTTGAATTGGGGAATGAAATTAACGAGCCTCTTACAGGGAGAAAATTTGAGTACACATTATACCCTGTCTCATCCAAAGAGCTTATTAATAATCAGGGACTCCTGTCAGAAAAAAAATCTTTTGAATCCAGGTTAATATATGGTTCTTATCCTGACATTCTTAACAATCCGCAGGATGCAAAAGAGTTACTGATAAACATTAAAGAGAGTTATTTATATAAAGATCTGTTGTCCCTTGAGGAAATCCGCAGACCTGATCTTTTGGATAAGCTTTTGATAGCACTCGCACTCCAGTTAAGCAACGAAGTGTCATATAATGAATTATCCCAGATTGTCAATTCAGACAGTAAAACAGTAGAAAAATATATCGATCTGTTGGAAAAATGTTTTGTGGTTTTTCGTTTGAACGCTTTTAACCGGAATCTCAGAAATGAACTAAAAAAAGGAAAAAAGATATACTTCTATGATAATGGCATCAGGAATGCAATATTGCAGAATTTTGCACCGCTCGGGCTAAGGTCGGATGTCGGTGCTCTATGGGAAAATTATTTCATCTGTGAAAAGATGAAGAGGAATCATTATTCCGGAAAATATGTAAACACATATTTTTGGCGTACCACGGCCCAACAGGAAATTGATCTGATAGAAGAGGCTGATGGACAACTCTCTGCCTATGAAATGAAATGGAATGTCACTAAAAAAGTTAATTTCCCACAGAGTTTTCTCAAAACTTACAATATCAGGGAGACAGCAGTAATAACTCCTGGAAATTACCTGGAATTTCTTTAGCTAATTATTTGAGCCTGTATTTCCCGCCCAGGCTATGTAAATTATCCAAATATTTATATTTTTTTATATTTGCAAGGCCTAAACCTGCAATTCCTCTACAAATGGAAAACCCTGGAAATATTGATATGAAAACCTTTATCGTTTCTGCCATCAGGCATGGAAATGAGAAGGCGTTTGAATATTTCTATGCGGCTGAATACCTCAATCTCAAGTATTTTATTACCAGATATATTAAAGAACCTAATCTTGCAGAAGATATTGTACAGGACTCTTTTATGGTAATATGGGAAAACAGGGAGAAGATTGATCCGGATCTTAATCTAAAATCTTTTTTGTTTACCATTGCAAGAAACAAGGCGATAAACATACTCCGCAAAAAAGAATTCAATCTTACGGATGGTCTTGATATATCAGAAAATAAGTTCATGATAGATGTGTTGAACGATAAATATATGATTTCCAGAATCGATGCACTTGATATGAAGCGCACTATCAGTAAAACTTATAACCTGCTTCCAGAAAAAATCAGGGAAACATTTATTTTAAGCCGCAACGATGGTTTGTCTTACAAAGAGATCGCCGATAAATTGGGAATATCAGTAAAGATTGTTGAACATAATATTTCTGCAGCATTAAGGATTTTTAGAAAGAAGCTGGGCAGATACCTTCTTTTTATAAAGATTTTTGTGGGGTAGGTATAACAAATTTTGTAATATATACATATGGAACAAAGAATAATCATAGAAGAAATAAAGAGGAAATTCCTGCAAAGGAAGGCCTCTGAGGAAGAGAAGAGATTATTGTTCAAGTATTTTGAAGAGAATAATGAAGATTATCAGAATTTTCTGACAAAAGATATTGACTGGACATTGTCCAATTTTCCGGATACCGAAGCTCCAAAGGGCAAGGTTGAATCTTTTATGAGCAATATCCGTAAAAAAATCAGCGTTCCGATCTTTTACAAAATTGCTGCTATCCTAGCCCTCCCGTTGATTGGCCTGATAATTTATCAGTATGTCCACTTTTCAAATAAGATAAATATCCTGAAGCAAAAGAGTTTTGCAAATTCACAAATAGTTCCTGTTCAGAAAGGATCCACTTTTGAGTACAAGGTCAATCCCGGTGTCAAAGGGCTTATTGATCTTCCTGACGGGAGCAGGGTGTGGCTTAACAGCAACAGTACACTCAAATGTCCGCAGCAGTTCGGTAAGGAGAAAAGAGAGGTTGAATTAAATGGTGAGGGATACTTTATTGTGGAGAGCAATGAGCAATGGCCAATGTATATAAAAACTCTCTCCGGCTATACTGTTAAAGTCACGGGGACCGAGTTTAACCTCTCCTCTTATGAAAACGATAAGAATATGAAACTTACGATGGTGTCCGGAAAGGTAAAACTCATCAATGATCTTAGCAATAAGGAATTTGATGTCAACAAACTGGAGGAGGTCACTATAGCCGATAATAATCAAATATTTGTCAGGGAGCGGAATAAAACTAATCAGATCATGAACACCGGCTGGAAAGATGGCTTTCTTCTTTTTGACAACACTCCAATGGAAGAGGTTGTCAGAAAAATGGAACGCTGGTATGGTGCAAAAATTACTATAAAAGACTCAACAATACTCAACAATAGATTCACCGGCGAATTTGAATCTGAATCACTGGTTCAAGTACTTGAATTTATGAAAATTACATCCGGAATTAAATTCTCTGTAAAGGACAAGGTTTATATTCTCACTGCCGGATAATCAAAAAAACGGGGGTAGAGATGGGTTTTTGCGTATAATTAGAAACCCAAAATTAATTTTTTATGTTTAAACTGTCAAAACCACTCTGCAGATTGTTAATATGCAGTTTTGTTCTGAGCTGGATTTTTTTGTCATTGCCACAAAATTCTTTTGCCCAGAATATTGCACTCAAGTTTAAGGACACTCCCTTAAAGACGATTTTAAAGGAAATCCAGAAACAGACAAAGTATAGATTTGTCTATAATGACAATCTGGTAAATGTGACCAACCTGGTATCAATTGATGTCTCTGAACAGGCTATCAATAAAGTGTTGGATCAGGTTCTTATTAAAAATAATATCAATTACAAAATTAAGGGAAAACAAATTGTTCTTTCTCCTCTAAAAAAGCTAAGTCAAAAGATTCCGGAAGATAATCTCAAAAAATCTGTCACCGGAATTATCAGGAATAAAAGTGGCAATCCTCTGGCAGGAGTATTTATCATCAATAGCAATTCAAAAGAGTACACCCAAACAGGTGCTGATGGAAATTTTCTTCTAAAATCAGTACTTGAAGGAGATATAATAAAAATCTCGATGATGGGGATGAAAGAGACTTTTTTTATTGCAGACTCCAAGAATAATTATGAGATTGATCTTGGTGAAGATGTTGTTCAGCTTGAAAATGTGGTGGTAACCGGATACCAAACCATCTCCAAAGAACGCGCCGGTGGTTCGTATTCAATAATTGATCAGCAGGTACTCAGCAAAAAGCCCGTTGAGAATATCTCTCATGTTCTTAAAGGAATGGTTGCGGGTATGGCTCCCTCTACCACATCACTTGATGGCGAACAGCGCTATATTATCCGCGGAATAGGTACGATACAAACATCTCAAGATGATATGGATCCTCTGATTGTTGTGGACGGATTCCCTATTCAAGGTTATTCCGGCTCAAGCCTGGCTAATACCAAAGACCCTTTTTTAACAATAAATCCAAATGATGTTGAGACTATTACAGTTCTTAAAGATGCTGCAGCAACCTCTATTTACGGAGCTCGTGCAGCAAACGGCGTCATAGTAATTACAACCAAAAAAGGCAGACAATCAGAAAAGATAAATATCAGCTTTAGCGCCCGTACATCAATGTCCTCTAAGCCAGATTTGGATTATACATTCAATATGGCTTCAACGGAGAGTGTCTTTTTCCTTTATGAGAATCTAAGGAAATACGATCCGTCTTTTACACAAACATCTTCTAATCCCTATTACAGTCCTGCAAACCCCTTTGTAACATTAAACCCTCCTGCTGATCTTTTGCAACAATATTTAGACAGAAAGACCATCACAGAACAGCAATTTCTTGCAGCTAAGGCCGAACTGATAGCCAATGAGAAGGCAGGATATTGGGAAAAAGATCTGAATGAGTTGGTTTATACAAATGCTATAGAGCAACAGTACGATCTATCATTAAGGGGCGGCTCAAACAAAATGACCTACACCTTCTCTGCAGGATACTATAATCAACAGGGATATTCCAAGGGGAATACAAGTGACAGAATTACGCTGAACTATCAAAATAGCTACAAGATTAATTCTAAACTTACTATTGACATAGGGGCAAATGCAAGTATTGTGAGAAATGTGGATAACGGTATTGATGAAGAATTTTTAAGACAATATATCATTGGTCCGTGGACTCGCTTAAGAGATGATAATGGTAATTTCACTCATGTTACCCTCAGCGATAGGACTTTAAAGACTATGTATTATCCGATATACCAGGAAAAATACGAAGGTAAGGTGCCAGTAAGCTGGCTCTACAACCCCATAGAAGACAGATCATATACAGATAATCGCGGTCGTCGTTTCAGTACCAGGATAAATAGCTCACTTAACTATAAAATTACTCGTGATATCAGTGTTGCTTTAAGCGGACAGTATGAGAATAACCGCTATACTACCCTGTTAACCAGAGACCCTGAGTCATACTATATGAGAGATTTATATAACAGATATTCTAAACTGAATGCAACAACAGGGAATTATGAGACACAATTCCCGGCAGGAGGTATTCTCCAGTCATCGGGAGATACATACAGCGGATACAATCTCAGAGGTCAGTTTAACTTTAATAAAACTATTGATAAACATGAGATTGTGGCAATTGCAGGAACAGAAATTCTTAGCTCTACAACAGAAAGTGATCCAAGCGTTACTCGTTACGGCTATAACAAGAACACAAATGCCGTTCTCTCCACAGTTGACTATGTAACTACTATTAAAGATATATTTGGGCAGTCAACTCGTTTGCCTTTCACCGGTTTAGGTCGCCTGTCCACCAGAGAGGATAGATTTTTCTCTATCTATGCAAATGCTGCCTATACTTTTAATAATAAATATACAATAAATGCAAGCTTTCGTACAGATGCTGCAAACTATCAGGCAGAACAGATGAGGGATAAATTCTCACCATTTTGGTCAGTTGCCGGTGTATGGTTAGCCTCTAATGAAGATTTCATAAAGAATATCTCTTGGATTAACTATTTAAAAATAAGATCTTCGTATGGAATTGCCGGTATAGCTGCTGGAAAGCAATCTGCATCTTCAATTACTACTGTTAGTGTGTATCCAGGTTCAATTGCTTACACCAATAACGAGCCTTATAACTCTATTTCTCAAAGAGGTAATCCAACTCTCACCTGGGAAAAATCACGCAATATTGACCTTGGTCTTGAGTTTAGCCTCTTTAACAATCAGCTCAATGGTAATATCACTTACTACAATAAATACTCATATGATGTATTAGCATCAGCCTCTCTTCCAGTTATTGCGCAAGGGGCTTCAACTGCTACCTTCAATAACGCAGAGATTTCTAATAAAGGAATAGAGGTTACTTTGGGAACAGATCTTAAATTATCAGATGACCTCAACTGGAATGGAAGTCTTACCTTCTCATATAATAAAAACAATATCGAAAAATATGGTGTGATCAATACATCACCATTGCCAACTTTTGCTGCTGTCGGATATTCTCTTCGACCAATATTTGTCATGGATTTTACCGGTTATACCCCGGAGGGTTATATGAAATTAAAAGGTAAAGACGGAAATGAAATAGTTGTATACAACCGTTATGACACACATTATTCTGATATTTTGAATGCCGCAGCAGGAGAGACAATTGAGGATTTTAACTGGACATCATATTTGGGTAACAGTACTCCAAGCTCAAATATTGGTTTCAGAAATCAGTTCAGCTATAAAGGTCTTACGCTCTCTTTTATGATTACCGGAGCATTTGATTACTACATCACAATCGACAGAAGATACATAGGAGATCAAATTCGCGCATCAGAATCCAGATATGTGGAGACGGCAATTGCTATTCATAATGAGGGATATGACAAGCAGACAGAATATGTTACACTTCCCCTCTGGTCAGAAGCAAATAAAGCAGTTTTTGCCGCTGGAAATACCAGATCTTATTTCGATGTAATTGCCCGTGCAGCTGCAAAATCATTGAGACATAGAGGAGACTTCTTACGACTGGAAGATATAAATCTTAGCTATCAACTACCTAATAAATTACTTAGTAAACAGAAATTTCTCTCAGGAGTGGAAATTTATGGACAGGCTCGTAATTTAGGAGTTATATGGACAGCAAACGGAGAGATGGACCCTCAATACCTCAAAGGTGGTTCATTTAAACCTATGCGCACCTTTACATTTGGACTTAAACTTAGCTTGAATCAATAAAATAGTGAACCATGAGAAAGATATTAACAATATTACTTGCACTAATTCTGACAACCTTTATGATCGGTTGTACAGACTTTCTGAATACTACTCCAAATAAGTCCGGTAGTGCCTATATCTACCATATGGATCAGCTCTATGGCTTGACAGGCAATACTGATTTATTTATAAGAAACTGCTATCCATGGGCCGACCTGATATTCAGAGGTGACGGAGTAGAGTATCATCCGTACTATATTATAACATTCGGCACAAGCGGAGACGTATATGATGTATGGAGTTGGAAAGATGACTATCTCTCAACTGGTAACTTGTTATCTGCAACCTGGACTCCTTCATACAATGCGATCTACACTTATAATACGGTACTGGAAAACTTAGATAATGTTATTCAGACAACTGAGGCTAAGCACAAACAGGTTGAGGGAGAGGCGCTGTTTGGAAGAGCCTATTTCCACTTTATGCTCTTAGTGCCATACTGTTTATGGGATGACGAAGCTCCGGGTATCGGCTACAAAGATGACACATCTCCGACAAGTATTCCTGCTCGTGAAACTGTAAAATATACAGTCGACAAGATATTGGCCGACTTGGATAATGCAGAGAAGTTACTTGCCGAAGCCGGTAGAGATCAGTTTGAGATAGCACGGAATTTTCGACCTACAGTTCCTGCCGTTAAGGCTTTTAGAGCCAGAGTTTACCTATATCGCGGGAAATATGCAGAAGCTTTGAAAGATGCTCAGGATGCTCTTGCTGGCTACAGTGTGCTTCACAATCCGAGCACTGATCCGCTTTATGCAATTACCGAAACAAACATCAATCTGCTAAATCAGGGAAATACTCAGGTTGTAGGTCAAATCAAATATCGTATACCTGCAGCGCTTATAGGTAAAGGTGTTGAGGCTCTTTGGAAACATCCGGAGTTCTATACTCCGGGCTATTCAGATACCTACTATGGATACAGAACTCTTCCAATCTCACAAAGTTACTATGACCTCTTTACCGATAAGAACAACGATTTGAGATGGGATATATACTACAATAACAACTACATCATTTACTCTGCATTTGCTAAGACCTTGATATTGCCTGGTCAGAGCACTGCCACACCTTTATGCTTTAAGTGGGAAGATCAGCAAGGTCTGCCGGTTGCCAACCGCCATGCCTATATAAGATTTGTGTTTTCGTCAGCAATTTCAACTAAACAGTATCCTTTAGGTACAACAACCGCTGAGATGTACTTGATTAAAGCCGAGTGTTTGGCGAGAGCAGGTAAGACTTCGGAGGCTGCAGATGCTCTTAAAACACTTCGTCGTTCGAGATTTAAAACACAAGCTGCTGCCGATGCCATTGGCGGTACCCTTAAAGACGCATTGGATGAGCGTGCCCGTGAGATGACTGAGTTGTGGAGATTCTTTGATATTAAGCGTCTGAATGGTGCGGATAATGCCAATATCAAAATAACTCGGACGGTTCTAACCAATCCTTCTGATATTAACTCGGCAACAACGCTTGTAATTGAGCCGAATGATCCTCGCTGGGCTATTCCTATTAATGCGCAACAACTGATACTAATGGGTTGGGAATAGTGAATAGATATAAATAAGATTGAGGGTTGCAAACTGTTTGATGTTAAAAATATTGAACATACCTGTTTGTAACCCTAAAAAATATTTTTTATGAAAAAATTTTTTACACTAATTTTATTTGCAGCGATTTGCCTGCCGGCCCTGAGTCAGAAAAAAACATATGTCATCAAAGGGACAGTAGAACAAATAAACCCGGAGATCAAACTTACATTCAACGACTGGGGGTTCAGGTCCGGATTGGATATTATTGTTGAAAACGGAGTTTTTGAGGTTAAAGGAGAGCTGGAAGAGGGAACATACCCGAGAGTTGCATCTATCATCATAATGAGAGGAAAATATAATGTAATTCTGGAACCTGGTGAGATTAATGTAAGCTTTGACAACAGGATGAAAATAACGATAGGAGGAACTCCGGAAAATGACAATCTGCAAAGATTAAATGGTATACTGGGTAAGTATGACGATGCTTCTGCTGCTACATTTTATGCCTGGCAGGCTGCCTACAACAAAAAAGCCTCTGAGCAGGAGCTGGAAGAGTTGTGGGAAAAAGCAGAAGAGGCCAAGGATGAAGCAAGAGAAATGAAGCTTAAAATACTGAAAGAGAATAAAAATTATGCTTCATTAGTTCTCACACTCGGGCTCACCCGTTATGAAGGGGCAAAAATTACCAGACAGTTTGTAAAGCAGTTTAAAAGATTTGCATATACCAATGGATACCAGTTAATGAAGGAGCATTACGATGCAATGGCCAGGTGTACCGACGGAGCAATGGTTAAAGATTTTACTCTTCCTGCTCCCGACGGCAAAATGGTTTCACTCTCTGACTTCAGAGGCAAATGGGTACTTCTTGATTTCTGGTATGTAAAATGCCCCTGGTGCAGAAGACTGGCTCCCAATCTTGGGAAGATATATGATGAAAACAAGGATAAGCTTGAAATTATAAGCATTAATGTTGACAAGGAATCTGACAAAGAAGATATGATAAGGGTGATTAAGGAGGACAATATGGTCTGGACTCAGGTGAATGACAAGACCAAAAAAGATCTTCCCAAATATTTTGGTGTTACCGGATTTCCTACACTCTTTCTGATTGATCCTCAGGGGCGAGGGATTGCCATGAAGGTAGGTTATTGTGAAGCAGGCGGATTGAGAAGGTTTCTTAACGAGTACATAAAATAATTAATAACATTAATCTCTTTCGGTCAGCAATGGACTTTAATAAACGACTTTCATGGCTGCTGCAATCCTGCAAGTGTAGCCTTTTTGTCAAACGGAGGAATCGTTACAGTTGAAAAGGACCCGACACGAAGTAATGAATATAGCAGCGAAGGAGCGAATAATTTGTTAGTCATCACAATGTCCGATAAATAAAAAACAGGAACTTTTGTTTAAAAAGTTCCTGTTTTTGTAACAAGTTGATTAATTATACATTAGCAGATGTTTCGCCTATGAATTACTTCCCAAGTGCCTTAACAACTACGATTCTCACATAGGCGCCAAGAATACCTTTAGCTACAATTTTTCCATCAGAGCCAAAGAGCATAATCTGAGGAATTATGGTAATCCCGTAAAGATCTCTTGGAATATTCTGAGCATCAATTATCTGATTCCATACAATTTTGTTTTCAATAGCAGATTTGATGGTTTTCTCACGTTCGTCCCTTATGGCAATACTCAGTACATCAAACTTATCTCCCTTGAATTCATTGTACACAGCTGTAATGTTAGGTGTCTCTTTTATGCAGGGACCGCACCAGCTTGCCCAAAAGTCAACCAGAATGTATTTCCCTTTGCAAGGTTATTCTGCTAACTTTCTGGTTTCCGGAGTGCGGCCCTTGCAGAGCAGAAATGTCTCATTTTGAAAATGTGTTAAAGGCAATTGAGAGAAAAAATTTCGTTTTCATAAGTGTGAACACTGCAAGAGATCAGGATGACTATGTTAATCCTTTCGTGAAAAACTATATAGTCACCTTTACCCCGCTTAAAGGAACAAGAGAAATGTTATCAGATTATAATTATTATAGTAGCTCCCAAAAATGTTTTAATTGATAAGTAAGGACGCGTTGCGTATTCAAACTTTGTAATCGATTCAACCAATAAGCGCATGCTTGAGTTGATGATTAATACATTATCGGACGAATAGTATTTTACTTTAATTTTTGCAACCAGTTCATAATTTGGTTTTTGGTCTGTACGACTTTTCTGAATCTTATAATTTCGGGAAAGTCGTGTTAGTTTATGTCTTTCTTATTGTTGCCTCTAAAAACTGATTAAAACTGTTAAAGTACCTCTTGTTTAGTATAAAAACTGCAATAAATTACCTTCAATCACTAAACTCGTTAGAAAAATGTGTATATTTGCACTATACTCGTTAGAAATATGTGTATATTTGCACAAATCTCGTTAGAGTTATGTGATGTAATACAATTTTGATATGGAATTGAGAAGAGAAATAATGGATTCATTAATCCGCTGGAAGGAGAGCAAATCCCGCAAACCTTTGATAATACAGGGAGCCCGTCAAATAGGCAAGACATGGATAATGAAGAAGTTTGGCGAGTTGCATTATGATTATGTTGCTTACTTTAATTTTGATGCGTCTGAGGAGTTATGCCGCGAATTTGAAAATACCAAGGACCCTTCACGTCTCCTGGGCATATTGAGACTATACACAGATCAACCTCTTGAAGCAGGCAGAACTTTACTTATATTTGATGAAATACAAGAGAGTAACAAAGCATTGAACAGCTTGAAATATTTCAGCGAAGATGCACCTGAATATCATATAATCGCAGCCGGTTCTCTTCTTGGAGTCTCTTTGTCTCAAGGTGACTCTTTTCCGGTTGGAAAAGTTGATTTTCTTAAGATGTATCCGGTCTCTTTCAAAGAGTTCTTATACACAGATGCCATTCAAATATATACATTCGTTGACGGTATTACTTCCATTGAATCATTACCGGAAATTATAATAAGTAAATTGATTGAATCATACCGGCGATATCAAGTGTGCGGAGGAATGCCTTCAGCTGCTTCTGCTATGTTGGAAAATAAAGGTATTGAAGAAATTGAGAATATCCAGAATAATGTGCTCACTGCATTTTCATTGGATTTTGCAAAGCATGCACCGTCAAGAGATATACCTCGTATCACAGCCATCTGGAACTCGATTCCATCACAACTATCTAAAGAGAACCGTAAATTCCTGTATAAATTGGTAAAACCAGGTGCCCGTGCAAGAGAGTACGAAGATGAATTATTTTGGCTGCAACACGCCGGTCTGCTTTATAGGGTATTTTGCGTCACCAAACCGGGATTGCCAATTTCTGCGTATGATGATCTTACCGCATTCAAAATATATTTATGTGATATAGGTCTTCTTCGGGCTTTGGCGGGACTTCCTTCAGAAATATTCCGGACAGACAACCCTCTATACGCAGAATTCAAAGGTGCTATAACAGAAAATATTATTCTTCAATCACTTGTAACCAAATTTGAAGTACTTCCAAGATATTGGGCTTCGGCCGGCACAGCAGAAATTGACTTCCTGTTGCAATACGGCGTTTCACTTTTGCCCATTGAAGTCAAGTCCGGAGAAAATCTGAATGCAAAAAGTCTAAAAGTATATATTGATAATTTCAAACCTGAAATAGTCATCAGGTATTCTATGAGAAACCTGAAAAAAGACGGAAATATCCTAAACATCCCTCTTTACCTAGCCGATTGGACAGATAAGATATTAACACTAAGGTGAAACTTTTTTACCACTTCTTTCGTCTAATAAATAATGAACTGGCAACTTTAAAAACTGAAAATATGAAAAAGAGACTTAATCTGTTTTTGGCAATTGCCTCCTTATCCTTTGTCGTTTTGTCACTGAACTCCTGCTCATTCGGATTTACAGTCATAAAACCGGAAGGCGAATATATTTCCAAAACAATTGAAACAAATCCTTTTGAAAATGTATCGGTTTCCAGCGGAATGGAGCTGATCCTTACACAAGATCCCACTACTTCCGTTAGGGTGGAAACATATGAAAATATCCACCAGTACATTAAGACTGAGGTAACCGGAAACACTCTTGATTTTACTATTGACTTTACTGTTAACCTGCTTAATCCTAAAGTGAAAGTCTATGTAAATAAGGATAAAATCAACAGAATCTCAGGAAGTGGAGGAAGCCGTCTTAACCTCAACTCCGGATGGAGTGCTGATAATCTTGAGGTAAGCATGAGCGGAGGCTCGTCAGCTTTTGGAAAAGTGGAGGCTAAAGATCTCTCTGTCTCCATGTCAGGCGGTTCTCGCTCAGAACTGGAAGGCAGTGCAGAGAAACTAACCCTTGACGCATCAGGCGGAAGCTCTTGCAGAAATTTCAATCTTGCTATTATACAGGGCAACATGAGGCTCTCGGGAGGAGCATCAGCTCACATAACAGCTTCTGATTTTCTCTCTGTAGAAGGTTCCGGCGGAGCAAGTGTGCAATACAAAGGTAACCCGGAGCTCAGAACTAACCTTTCCGGAGGTGCAACTGTAAGAAAAGCTGATTAACCTTGCCACAGTTTTCGGCAAGGTCAAATTTTTTCTCTTCCTGCGTTTTTATCCATTTTTGCATAGTTATTGTCTTTTTTTTCAATTATCTATGCATATTCTTCCGGATTGGAAATCTGGTCCAATGATTATTTTCTTCAATTAACAGAAAGGATTCGTTTTATGCGGTAACAGGAAGTGTCTTTGATGGTGTATGTCATTTTTGGGATAAACCTACAGAATCATTAATATGGAAAACTCATAATCAATTTTATTTGAATTTTTTATATTTGCACTATTAAAATACTTTACCAATGAAAGCATTAATTTCTTCAGGCACTTTTGCCACACAATCAACTTTTTTCAAATCAACAAAAGAGAGGAATTATGCTTACAGTTCAAAATATCACATATATACATCCGGACAAAGATCTGTTGTTTAAAAATATCAATTTTTCATTACAACAACAGGATAAGGTTGCACTAATAGGAAACAACGGTGCAGGTAAATCAACCTTGCTCAAAATCATGTCCGGGATTCTCCAGCCGGCACAGGGAATTGTCAAATACAAATCAAACCCTTACTATATTCCCCAGCACTTTGGCCAGTACAATGGTTTTACAGTTGCGGGAGCACTTAAAATAGAGGAAAAGCTTACAGCTCTCAACGAAGTTCTGCTGGGTAATGCAACCGGAGAAAACCTCTCAGCGCTCAATGACGACTGGTCAATTGAGGAGAGAAGCCGGGAAGCCTTGTCACGCTGGGATCTCGGAAACATGCCCTTTACCAGAAGAATGTCGGAACTGAGCGGCGGGGAAAAGACAAAAGTTTTCCTTGCGGGAATAGATATACATAATCCGGATATCATTCTTATGGACGAGCCTACAAACCACTTAGACACATTCAGCAGGGAAACATTGTACAATTTCATAATCCGCTGCACCCATACCTTGGTGGTAGTAAGCCATGACCGTCTCTTACTTGAATTGCTTAATAATGTTTACGAACTCGACAGCAAAAGAGGAATAACTGCTTACGGAGGTAATTACAGTTTTTACAAAGCACAGAAGGAAATTGAAGAGAATGCCCTCCGCCAGCAGTTAGAAGAAAAAGAGAAGGAGTTGAGAAAAGCCAGAAAGATTGAACGGGAGACTGTGGAGAGACGAGAGAGGCTGGAGGGAAGAGGGAAAAAGAAACTGGAAAAGGAGGGAGCTCCGCGTATTGTCAGAAAAAATATCAAAAATAAGGCAGAAGAAAGTTCTGCAAGACTTAAGGAGGTCCATACCGGAAAGATTGCCGCAATTTCCGGAGAATTGAGCGATGTTAGAAAGAAATTACCGGGGATCACGAAGATGAAGATGGATTTTGAGAATTCTTCTCTTCACCCGGGGAAGATACTTGTAACAGCGACTGATATTAATTTCAGTTATGATAATATTAATTTCACTGATGGCAACACATATGATAATAATAGAGCCGGTGAAATTAACAAGGATCATCCTGCAGAAGGTCAGCGTAGTATATATAGGTTAAAATCAGACCCTCTGTGGGAATTTCCTCTCAGCTTCCAGATCCGCAGCGGAGAGAGAATCTCAATTACGGGCAGGAACGGTTCGGGTAAAACGACTTTAATCAGGCTGATACTCGGAGAACTTGAACCAACCGAAGGCGTGTTGAAAAGGGCGGACTTCAGTTCTGTATATATAGATCAGGATTATTCCATTATAAATGGCACCCTGTCGGTATATGAACAGGCAGAGAGTTACAACCAGGATTCTTTACCGGAGCATGAGATAAAGATCAGATTAAATCGCTTTTTGTTCGGAAAAGATTTTTGGGACAAGCCTTGCAGCTCCCTGAGCGGAGGGGAAAAGATGCGGCTTATGCTCTGTTGTCTGATGATAAGTAATCATTCCCCGGATCTGTTCGTCCTGGATGAGCCAACCAACAACCTGGACATAGAGAATATTGAAATTCTCACCTCTGCTGTCAAAGAATTCACCGGGACTCTTCTTGTAGTATCACACGATACTCTTTTCATAAAAGAGATCGGGGTTGAGCGGATTCTTGAAGTTTTAGAATGATATTTTGTTAATTTTGGGTTCCATATAAACCTAAGATTAACCTTGAATGTCTTCCGGTTCTCCTGATAATGTGCAAAATAATGCTGAAAAGAACCTGCTACAAAGAGTTGCCGGAGGTGATCAGGTTGCTTTTGGTTTAATTTTTGAACGCTATCGTAACCGTCTTTTCACCTATCTTGTTAAAGTCACAAAGTCGAGGGAAACATCTGAAGAAATCGTTCTGGATGTTTTTTTGAAGATCTGGACAGGAAGAGAGCTCATTAAGGAAATAGCCAATTTCGAAGCCTTTATTTTCCGGGTAGCACATAATAAAGCAATTGATTTCCTGAGAACTCTTCAGACTAAACCCGAAGTACAGAAACAGGTCTGGGAGAAGATGGAAATAATCTCAAATGACGCAACCGACGATAAAATTATTCAAAAAGAGACTGCACAAAATATTGAAACAGCAGTGAAGAATCTTTCTCCTCAGCGAAGAAAGGTCTATCTGTTAAGTCGTGAAGAAGGATTGAGTTACGACCAGATTGCCAGAAGATTGCATATCTCAAGCAATACCGTGCGCAATCATGTTTCGGCTTCTTTGGAATTCATCCGAAATTTCATCAACAAAAATATGATCTTCATTTTCTAAGATCCATTGGTATTACCCTCCTTTTTTTTCGTCTTATTAATAAACGGGAGTTTCTTATGAGTAATACTGATGATAAAGTACAACAATTATTGAGACGATATCTGGAGGGGTCCCTGAGCCGGGATGAATTCCGGGAATTTCTGTCGCTTCTTTCAGAAATTGATAAATCCAGTTTATCAGGGGAGCTCTTTAATCTTTGGGAGTCCTCTGCTTCTCAGGAATTTTCTCTTCCAGAAGAGGAATGGAATAGCAAGATGAGAAAGCTAACTGATGAGATTGAAAATTTTCCATCTAAGGACAACAAGAAGATATACCGTAATCCGGGACAGAAAATTTTATCATGGGGGAAAGTGGCTGCAGCTATCGTTGTATTAGCAACTGCAGGAGGAGTATTTTGGATTATCAACAGCAGGCAAGAGAATAAATCCGGTATTATTGCTGATTTATCCAATTCAAAAAATGATATACAGCCAGGCGGAAACAGGGCATTTCTCACTTTGGAAAATGGCACCCGGATAACTTTGGACAGTCTCCGGAACGGAACTGTCGTTACACAGGGAAATACAGAGATTGTTAAACTTGAGGACGGGAAACTTATATATAATGTAAATGAGGAAGAGGAATCCCAACTAATAATCAATAATAAAATAATTACGCCCAGGAGCGGGCAGTATCAAGTCCAACTCCCTGATGGAACCAGAGTTTGGTTAAACTCAGCTTCCAGTATAAGCTTCCCTTCTGTTTTTAAAGATGATGAACGCAATATCGAGATTACCGGAGAGGTATATTTTGAAGTGGCTCATGATGGAAGGAGACCATTTATTGTTAAAACAGTTGACGCCCAGATAAAGGTGCTCGGAACCCGTTTCAACGTCAACGCCTATGAAGATGAAGAAGCAGTAAAGGTGACCTTGCTCGAGGGGAAGGTAAATGTCTTATCACCAACTGAGAATTCTGTCACCCTATCTCCCGGACAGCAGGCTTCTCTTTCCAAAACAGGCGATCTGAATGTGGCACAGGTTGATCCGGAAACAGCAGTTACCTGGAAGAATGGATATTTTCAATTTGATCACGCAGACATACAAAAGGTTATGAGACAGTTGTCACGATGGTATGACGTAGAGGTCGTGTATGAAAAAAGCGTTCCAAAGCAACTGTTTGGTGGGGAGATGCAAAGAAACCTTACTCTTTCGCAGGTTCTGAATATCCTTGGAAAAAGCCAGGTAAAATTCAGGATTGAAGAGAGGAAGATAATTGTAATGAATTAAATATAATCAACTAAAGACAAACGAAGATCACTCCGGGTGGAGCCGGAGTGATCAGATGTTAAAATTTAACTTGTACCGTTACCATTAATAAAGATAAAGTTTAACCTTAACAAAACAAAAGTATGAAAAAAAAATGGACTCCGTTTAATGTGTCCAGTAACAATCCCTTTGAATCAAGAGGGATGTTCTTCAAAACACTGCTTGTTATGAAACTAACAATTGCACTTCTGGTCATTGCCAGCATGCAGGTAAGCGCAAAAGGGTACTCGCAGCTCATCTCCCTGTCTGAGCAGAATGCCTCTCTTGAAAAGGTTTTTGACAGTATAAAACAACAGAGTGGCTATGTCTTCTTCTACAACTACGACCTTCTTAAGTATGCAGGAAAAATATCGGTAGATATCAAAAATGCAACCCTGGAAGAAGCCCTTGAGGTATGTCTTAAAAATTTACCTCTGGATTATTGTGTGGAAAATCAAACTATAGTTATTACTGAGAAAAATGAGATACCAATTATTGATATATTTCAACCTGTAACAGTAACCGGTAAAGTCACGGATTCCAACGGAGAGCCTCTTATTGGAGCTTTTGTAATAATCAAAAGCAATGGAAAAGGTGTAGTAACTGATAGTAAAGGTAATTACATGCTACATATAGATTCGCAGGATGAAGCTTTAATCTTTTCATATGTTGGAATGAAGAAACAGGAGATAGAGATAAATGGAAGGATTGTTATCAATGTGGTAATGGAAGATGATGCTTTAGGGATTGAAGAGATTATTGTGACCGGTTATCAAAAAATTGAAAAAGACAAAATGACAGGAGCAACAGCTACTTTAAATACAAAACAATACCAGCAGCGTGTTGCTGTTACGGGGAATTTCCTGGAAAGTCTGGAGGGGAAAGTGCCCGGTCTTGTATATAATGCACAGACAGGTGAATTTACTATCAGGGGTGTTTCCACTTTTAACGCTGTAAAGAAACCTTTAATTGTTCTGGACGGATTTCCTACAGAGATCGACCTGCAAACCATCAATCCTAATGACATTGTATCCGTCAATGTATTACGCGATGCTGCAGCAGCTTCTATTTACGGGGTAAGAGCATCAAACGGGGTCGTTGTTGTAGAGACCCGCAGAGGAAAACCCGGAAAGCCTGTATTCAAATTTACAGCCACCTATGCCTTTCAGGACAAGCCTGATTTCAGTTACCTCAATTATGCCCCGGCAAGTGAATTTGTGCAGTTACAGTCAGAGAAATTTAATATTTCAGAGCCTTTATTTTTGCTATATCAGTTTGGAATATATAAGATGAATCCTGTAGAAGAGATTCTTTTCGGTAAAACCCAATTGAGTGTCTCAAATCCTTTATTGACAGAAGAGCAGGCAGAGGCAAAACTGGCCGAGCTTGGTTCTTATGATAATCTCAAAGAGTATGAAAGGCTGTTCTATCAGAAAAGGGAGGCAAAGAATGTGAACTTTGAAGTGAGCGGAGGCGGCGAAAACAGCACCTATATATTTGGACTTAACTATATCAACGATATACCTGTGAACCGCAGGTCTGAAAACAATCAGTACATACTCAATATTGCCAACACTGTTAAGTTGGCTAAATGGTTGAATTTCGACTTTAAAGGAACATATTTCAACTCCAAAAGTGTAAGTGGAAACACCCCCTCTTATACCGATTTTTTCCCTTATGAACATTTAGCGGATGAAAACGGTAATGCACTTCCTGTATCATTACCTCCTTATCGCTTTTATCTAGCACCTGCAAAAAATAACGATGCTTTGATGGCTGCTGGATTGTATGATACGCGTTACTATCCCTACCTTGAATTGAATAGCAACACAGATACTAACAAGCAGTCATCTGCAAGGCTCCAGGGAAGGTTAAATGTGAAAATAACCGAATGGCTGAATATTGACTTTGGAGGGAACTATGAAAATCAAAATTCATTAACCGACCGTCTTCAACTGGAAGATGCATATGCTGTTCGTGCTTTGATCAACGGAAATGCTTTAAAAGATGCTTTTACAGGTAAAGCTCTTTTTACCAATATGCCTCAAGGTAACATATTAACAAGAAGTAATTTAAAAACCACAAATTATACCATAAGGGGACAGCTAAATTTTGCACACAAGTTTGGCAAAGGAGATCATGATTTTTCAGGCATCTTAGGTCTAGAGCAAAAGAGAATATTAACCACGGGTTATACTACAGCTTATTTTGGCTATGACCTTCAGACTATGATAAGCAAGCCCATCAATATGAATGCATTAAACTCCACGAATACGCCTGTGTTTACTGATTTGGGTAGTAGTGTCAATTATTTTTTAAGTACAAATTATTTTTATGAATCTGAATCTGATCGCAGATTTATGTCTTATTACGGTCAGGGAACCTATATCTACAAAAATAAATATGTAGCCACCGGAAGCTTCAGGATTGACCAGTCCAACCTCTTTGGTGCAGATCCCAAATACAAGAACAAGCCACTATGGTCGGCCGGGTTGAATTGGCGCCTGGGCGAGGAGGAGATTATCAGGGAGATTGGCTGGATAGACAACCTTCAATTCAGAGTTGCTACCGGATTTAACGGGAATATTCCAAGCAATAACAATGGTAAATTTCTTGTTTTATCAACGGGATTGAATACTACTCTTAGTACACCATTAACCTATAATGATGTGAGTTCTCCCGAAAACCAGTCCCTCAGATGGGAGACTACAAAGAACTACAACATTGGACTGAATTTCGGACTGTTTCAGAGCCGTATCTCAGGGTCTGCAGATTGGTACTTGAAAAAGACTACTGATGTATTCGGGCTGTTCGATGCGGATCCTACAACTGGATTTAATCAATACAATACCAATACATCCTCAATTCAAAACCAAGGGCTGGAATTTCTGATAAGCAGCCTAAACATCAGGAGAAATTGGTTCGAATGGCGTACGCAGGTGACAGCCTCTTTCAACAACAATAAGGTCCTGGCAGTGAAGGCAACAGAATATTCAAATTCACAACTCATTACCAGCGGAACAAATATTATCCCCGGATTACCTATCGGGGCTCTGTTCAGCTATAATTACGGAGGTTTGAACTCAATGGGTCAACCTTATGTATTGGACCGGGAAGGGAACCAGAGGATACTTGCTTTTTATGGTACCGCACAGGTGGATGTTGGTATAGAGGATCTTATTTACAACGGAACAACAACCCCCAGATATGTACTGGGATTAAACAATCAGTTTGGGATAGGTCCTTTCGATATCTCATTTTTATTTATGTATTACGGAGGTCATATGATGAGGGTGGAACAGCCTAATCCCAATAATATTGGACATTTAACCAATAATCCACTAAAAGGGTCGAGTAACTTCTGGCGGAAAGCCGGTGATGAAGAGACTACGATAATCCCCGGATATGTCGTTGCAAACAGCGCAGCCCCTGGCTATTATCAAACTTATGCCTTATATGGATATCAGTACGCATCACAATTTGTACGTAAGGCAGATTACATCAAGTTAAAAGACCTCATAATCACTTACAATGCAAATTTTCCTCTTCTTGCCAGAATCGGATTAAAAAATATCCAGCTCCGTTTCCAGGCTCAGAATACTTTCCGATACACCTTTAGCGGGAATGATATTGATCCGGAAGCAATTAACCTTATTTCAGGCATAAGGACACTTGAAACTCAGCCATTCTACAGCCTAACTTTTTCAACCAATTTTTAATTTGATCACCATGAAAAACAGTTATATCATTACGCTCCTGCTTATAGTAGCCACCGCATTATCTTCCTGCGATAAATTTCTGGACGTGAAACCAAAGGGAGTTTTCATTCCTGAGAAGGTGGCAGATTTTGAGGGCATCCTGAACTCACCGACTCTTTTAAACACCTTTCCGATAAACCTACTGGGCTTTACTGACGACAATTTTAATTCTATTGATAAAATAAGTCAAAATTCTACAACCAATGGTTATTTGTGGAGATCTGTTATAACCGTTAACGAAAAAGACTTTCCTGACGTCTGGGGCCCTTTGTATCGAGCTATTTATAATTGCAATGTTATCATTGGCAGAGTGCTGGAAGCGAGCGAGGGCACAGAAGCCAGAAAGCAGAGTGTGTTTGCAGAAGCTAAGGTAATAAGAGCTGGTTGTTACCTGACCATGCTGACTGTATTCTCCAAAGCCTATAACTCTTCAACCGCAGCTACAGATCCCGGCCTCCCGTTAGTAACCAGTATTAACGTTACTGATAAAGTGCCTGGCAGATCATCTTTGAAAGCTACACTGGATTACATCATTGATGATGTTAAATCATCCATAGACGCACTCCCTGCTACCAATGTCAACCGTTACAGGGTCTCAAAATACTCTGCATACGGTTTGCTGGCCAGAATATATTTATACATGGCTGATTATGCTAATGCTGAGATATATGTGGATCTGGCACTGCAGGCTCCCAATTGCAGTATGTTGAATTACAATGATTATACATCTAGTTATAGTGTGCCTGAATATGATCTCAACCCGGAAATACTTTGGCAAATCTCTGCTGTTGGTAATGGTAGCCCTGCATTTATGCTTTATTCCGATGACCTTAAAAGTTATTTTAATGATGATGATATCCGTTACACATTTTTAACAGTTACGAATAATAACGGATTGGGCCGCTCTTCATTTTCAGGAACTTATAACTTTGGGATCACTCTTCCAGAAATGTACCTGACCAAAGCGGAACTGCTTGCAAGAAAAGGTTCATATAATGAGGCAATGAACATTGTAAATACAATCAGACAGAAGAGGATAATGACATCAGCATATACCGATCAGTCGGCCACTTCCGGAGAAGACGCCCTTGCAAAAGTATTTGCGGAACGCAGAAGAGAATTGGCTTATTGTGGATTACGCTGGTTTGACATGAAACGCCTGGACCAGGAGGGCCGTATGCCTGAGATAAGAAGGATAGATCCGGAAACACAGGAGGTTCTTGCATCTCTGCCTCCGCACAGTCCAAAATACACTTTTGAAATTCCTGTGAGGGTACAGATGTTTAACCCGGACATGGTTCTTAACCACCCAAATGATTAGTTAAGACTGTAAAAGTTTATGTTTCAATGTATAATGCATCTATAGATAGTATGAAACCATGGTTTATAATTTTAATACTCATGCTGATGAGTATAAACAGTTTCGCACAATCAGGCAAACCTATACTCAAGGATGACTTGCTAAAAGATAAAGATATGTTTCTCGCACGGTTCATTCCAATGGCTGACGGACAGTATCTGCACAAATTATATCAACTTCCCATCGATGATGTGATAAACAGGATTAATGATTTTAAGGCAGCTTTAAGTCCCCAGATTGAACAGGAGCAGGCCCTTGCTGTCAGAGTCCTTAAAACAAAAGATGCTGACTATTATTCAAAGAATGTACTATCCTGGTACATGGGCTTATATGGAATGGACTCGATTGGAATGGAGAACCTTAACAAAATCATGATAGAAATAAAGGGCACCACTGATTACCCAAAACTAGTGGATTCGGCGATTAGAAAAGCTTTCGTTAAAAGATTGAACATTGAAGAGAGAGCACTGCTGACAGATATGGTAAATAAAGACAGCGAATTGAATGATGAAGCGTTGTTCAGGCGTTCAGCGGCCTACAGGAAATGGATCAATGATTACCTGATGAGGCTCAGAAATACAAAATACCGGGCAGACTCCACACTTGGATATGAGGGTAATGATATTGTAAAAATCAAGATTATAAACAACGAGATTACCAACACCTTCATCAAGGAATATCTCAATTATGAAACAGTGTGCACTGTTTTAAAGATGGTAAAGAATGCCGCGGCAAAAGAAGAGGTGTACAAGAACTTCATGGCAACTACCACCAATCCTGCTTACAAAGAAGAGGTAGGTAAGATTTATGGCAATTACAAAAGAATGACGAGCAATGCTTTATCCCCTGACTTCAACTATACGGATGTTAACGGCAAACCAGTGTCGTTAACAGATTTACGCGGCAAATATGTATATATAGACGTATGGGCAACCTGGTGCACTCCCTGCAAGGCTGAGATACCCTTCCTTACCAAACTGGAAGAAGATTACCATGGAAAAAACATATATTTTGTGAGCCTTTCTGTAGATAAAGAAAAAGATAAACTTGAGTGGATCAGTTATGTAAAGGAGCATAACCTCCAGGGCATACAGCTTATAGCCGATAAAGACTTCAGCTCTGAGTTCATTAAAAAATTCAACATCAATTCTATCCCAAGGTTCATCCTGATTGATCCACAGGGCAGGATTATATCAGGCGATGCCAAAAGACCGTCCAACCCGGAGTTGCGTAAGGAGCTGGATGCTTTGTTGAGATAGTTTATTGTGATTGAGTTATTTATAACCTGAAATGTTAGAGGCTGCCTGCAAAGGCAGCTTTTTTCATCTCTGCCAACCAGCCGCTCTCCTGCACCCTCTAAAAACAATCTGCCAATTGACAATTTTTACGTAAAATTCGTCATTTCATTGACGATTTTTACGAGAAGCTGTTGTTTCCGGGATTTAACTTTTTCGTCAATTCGCCCAATATAAATGTCAACATTCCTTGTTAATTCTTTTGTTATATATTTTGTTAAATTTTAAAATAATACTATTTTTGTAACAGATAATTATTTCCCAATTAAAGATATATTTAATTAAATATCTGAAATATGCTTTCAAAAAACATCCGTTCTTTACGAAGGAAAATAGGTTATACTCAAGAGCAAATTGCGGAATACTTGGGTATCTCTACTGCTGCTGTTACCCAGTATGAAACAGGTGTAAGAGTCGTTCCTGCTTCTACTGTCAGCAAATTAGCTCTTCTTTTTAACGTAGACGAATATGAACTTTATCAGGAAAATCCGCAACAGCAACAACTTCTCTCTGCATTTGCTTTTCGTGCAGAGGAACTTCAACCTCAGGACTTAAAATCAATCTCCGAATTTAAAAAAATCGTTTTAAACTACTTCCACCTCTCAAACGAATTAAGAAATAATGAGTGAGAAAGTTGCCTTTAAAAAATTAGAGCTTTGCGCTCAAGATCTTAGACAAAAAAATGGATTAAGCTCCACAGAACCATTGAAGGTGAAAAGTTTGTTGCAAAAAACAAATGTATTAACTATTTACAAACCGTTAAGTCTTAGTTTTTCGGGCATGTCTATCAAAATCAATATGTCTGAAAAGGATTACAGGTTTATGCTTATAAATAGCGAACATCCCATTGGCAAACAACATTTTACTGTTTGTCATGAACTATATCATTTATATTATCAAAAAAATTTTAAGTCCGAGATTAGTTGTACTGGTCTGTTCAACAAAAAGGGAAATCCGGAAGAGTATAATGCCGATATTTTTGCTAGTTATTTGCTTTTACCCGAAATGGGCGTTTGGGAGATGATCCCGGAACAAGAGCGAGCTAAAAATAAAATTTCAATAGGAACCATAATCGCCATAGAGCAATTTTATGAAAGTTCTCATTCCGCACTTTTGTTTCGATTAATGAATATGGGTCTGATTGATGCTGATCTCAAAAAAGAATTCTCAAGAGGTATTATATCTTTGGCACGTAAGTTCGGTTGCAATACTTCATTATATGAAAAAGCAAACGAAAATGAGGTGATAGGAGATTATGGAATTTTAGCAAATAAAGCCTGGGAGGAGGGTGTGGTTTCAGAAAGTGCATATTACGGACTTTTAAAGGACCTCGGCATTGATATTTCAAAATTTGATGAAGAGTTGTCTAATGGGGAATTCTAATAACAAAATAATCCTTCTAGATTGTGATGTAATATCTCATTTCATT
>JALNXR010000114.1 GCA_023230265.1 Bacteroidales bacterium
ATGCCGACTGGGTGATAGACCTGGGACCGGAGGGAGGTAAAAACGGTGGAGAGGTATTATTTGAGGGTATTCCGGAAGATTTAACAAACTGTAAAAAGTCATACACCGGAAAATGTTTAAAAGAAGTAATTTAAAGCAACATTTTCACAGAGAAAATCATCTTATAGATAGACAATTTAATCCAATCAAAACATGAAAAAGTTATTAATGATTAGTTTGATTATCGCAGCTTTGTTTTCCTGTGAAAAGAAAGATAATCAGAGAATAAATTTGCAGGAAGATTATTTTCCTCTTCAAATTGGCAACCAATGGAATTTTGAATTAGCAGGAAAAGACTCAATAATTGGCATAACCAAGGTTAATGGGATTGATTATTATGAATTCGTAAACGACTATGGAACAACTTCCTACTATCGTAAACAAAACAACAGAGTCTATGTAAAGTTCTTCTCCAAAGATAGCAAGGAAGAGATGAAATTTGATTTAGCTGCTAATATTGGCCAGACATGGCCATTCAGTGCAGGTTATGTTACACTTGTCAGCAGAAATGCAAAAATCATTATTGGACATAAACAGATTGATGGTTGTTTACAATTTAATTTCCACAATAAAGATTTGATGGATTATGGTCATTCAATTTGGCTGGCACCAGGAACTGGAATTATTCAAAAGACAAGCCAAGAATGTTTTGGTTCAGCATTTACAACCATGAAGCTAAAAACAGCAATGATAAATGATCAGTTGATTGAATTTAAATGAATACCTCCGCCAACATGTAATATAGTCAATAGCTGTGAAAGAAGCAATTTGAAGCATTCCGTTCCGCATAAAGGTTTGTAAAGGTGTATAGGAATGTAGCCCCCAAACCTCCAGTGCCCATATTGTCACTGCAAAGAAGCTGTAACAGTAAGACAATATATTATTGGAGCAATAGCACCAGCTATTGTTATGGGAATTATCCCTTCTGTTATTGCAATTATGATTGGAAATTTGGGACTTCTAATCTTTGGAATGTTTTTTACAGTGGCAGCAGGAGGAGATTTTTTGATAATTAACCTGATTGGAAAGGAAAATAGTTCTGATTTAGTACAAGACCATCCTTCAGAAGCAGGATGTTACATTTATCGAAAGATAGAATAAGAGGCAACTCACACAATAGATACATATAGAGCACTTTTGTTATAGGTTTTGCGATACGATCCGGAGCGTCTTTCACGCTGAGTGAATTTAATGAGGTTTTCGCTGATTTTTAGGACTATCTGTGATAGGATAGAAAAAATAAAATTTCTATCTTTATAAGGCAAAACAGTGATCCATAATAAAGGATACGGTTTAAAAAGCGGATTCCGAAAAGCTTTACGAGTAGGGAAAATTTTAAAAAGTATTAAACGAAAATTATTATGAGATTATTAAGTGCCTTTTTTGTGATGTTGATATTAAGTGCATGTTCTTCATGCAATAAGTCAGATTCAACAGATTCTGAAATTAATCCATTTAGCAATGGCGGGAATGAAAGAAATATGATCGTTGTTATCAGCGATATCCATCTTGGTGCCGATCTGGATTATGCGGAGATTAATGTCAACCTTAATTCTCTTGAAAGCTTTCTTGAAAAAGTCAGAGTAGCTCCAAATGTAAAAGAACTTGTCATTGCCGGAGATTTACTTGATGAGTGGTATGTACCAGCCACAATAAATACTTATCAGGGAAGAGATCAGGCGGATTTTGTTCAACGCATCGCAACAGCCAATGAAGGTGTAATTGACGCATTTAACAATATAATACAGGAAAAGAAAATAAAAGTTACTTATGTTCCGGGAAACCATGATCTAACTGTAACAGCCGAAAATGTCAACCTTATATTTCCGGGAATAAATCAGGAGCGTGATGATGAACAGGGTTTGGGTACATACTCGCCCTCGTCAATGCCGGAGTTAGCAATTGAACATGGACACCGCTATAATTTTTTCTGTGCACCTGACCCGATTTCAAATCAGGATATTGCCCCTGGTACCATTACGCCTCCGGGATATTTTTTCACAAGGATAGCTGCACTTCACCATGTACAAGATTGCAATACTGCGGGCGACACAACGCCGGATATTACTCAAAATTCTTCTGGCGGTGCAAGCCAAAATTCACTGTTTGCATATTGGAATCTCTGGAAATGGGCAATAAATGCTCTGCCAATAGAAAATCAGTTTGATGAGAATATGATAGTAACGAATTTTGACGGATTCACGGGTACCTATTCTGTAAACGATTTAATACCTTATCAAACAACTCCGGGCGGATTAATTGATGTTAATCTTTATAAGGGAATTCAGGATACATGGAATCAAAGACAGGCACTCAACCATGTGGTTGTCAATATACCGGTTAATCAGGCAATTGCAAATTCGGCTTCGTCCACTGAATCGGATAATCAGGCAAATAATCAATATTTTTTAAATCCAGATTCAGATAAAAGAATTGTCATCTTTGGACATTCGCACGATGCAAAACTTATTTCTTCTGAAAACTATCAGGGACACAAATCAATCTATGTGAACTCCGGAACATGGATTGACCATAATAAAGTAGGTTCAACAACAATGAATTTTGTTGTAATTACCCCGCAAAATGCAGATGCTTTATCACAGACCAAGGTAAAAGTTTATAACTATCAAGGAAAAGTTGTGACAAAAATGGCAGAAGACTCATTGCGATTGTGAATTTGAGCAGTAGATCAGTTCGCAATTCCTTTATTCTGCCACACATTAGAACAAACAATTTGTCCATGAACAAACAAATGTCTGTATTGTAGAAAACTAAACTACCAGGATTGACAGATTAAATTTGAAATGAAAAAAGCAATAATTATCGGTGCAACTTCCGGAATTGGAAAAGGACTCGCAAAAATTTTGGTTGACAATAATTTTACAGTTGGAATTACAGGCAGACGGGCCGAATTGCTTGAAGAATTGAAATCAGAAAAACCTGACTCATATTTTATAAGGACATTTGATATAACAAACACAAAATCAATCAATGAAAATTTAAATGCATTGACAACTGAACTTGGCGGACTTGACTTGCTGATAATTAGTTCGGGAACAGGTGATTTAAACGAAAACCTTGACTTTGAAATTGAAAAACGAACAATTGAAACGAATGTAACAGGATTTACCTGTATTTCAAACTGGGCTTTTAATTATTTTGAAAATCAAAAATCAGGACATTTAGTTGCTATCAGTTCCATTGGTGGACTTCGCGGAAGCAGACAGGCACCGGCATATAATGCAACCAAAGCTTATCAAATTAATTATTTAGAGGGGTTGAGACAAAAAGCAACAAGGTTAAAGGCTTCAATTTTTATAACAGACATCAGACCTGGCTTAGTTAATACTCAAATGGCAAAGGGAGATGGATTGTTTTGGGTTATGCCTGTTGAGAAAGCTGTCAGACAAATTTATAAGGCTATAAATAACAAAAGGAAAGTTGTGTACATTACCAAACGCTGGGGATTTATCGCTTTGGTTTTAAAGAGAATACCAAGAATAATTTATGACAAAATGTAATGGAATGACTATTAGCTTTATGGTTGCAGAAAAACAATGAAAAAGAGATTAATTGAATAATAATTACAGTGATTGGCTTTGAATATTGATTAAAAAAGCAACATAAATGAGATCAGATTTTTTCACATTTCCAGTTGGTTACCATCGTTTTCATAAAAAGCAGTTATATAATTTTCAGCTTAACCGGTGGCACTCTTTAGGGTATTTATCTCATAATGACTTGAAAAAAGCAGGGGAAAAAATCCGGAAATTCGAAGACTGGAAACCTGTAATGTTGGAGCTGGCAGAGAGCAAACTGGATACTAAGGAAAACATCGAAGCTGCATTCTTTTATCGTGCGGCTGAATTTTACACTCTTTACGGACAGGAAGACAAGGAATTGCTTTACGATAAGTTCACAGATCTGTTTTATTCTAATATGCCTTTGGACGGAGTGCTGGTAGAAAAGGTGCCATATAACGAATCATTCCTTCATGTATTGAGAATGGCTAACAAGTCAGAATGTAAAAAAGGGACTGTTCTTATTCATGTCGGGTTTGACTCATTTATTGAAGAATTTTATTCGGTTGCATGGTATTTCACAATAAAAGGCTATGAAGTAATAGCATTTGATGGCCCAGGACAAGGGAAAACCATCAAAAAATTTAATATTCCATTTGACTTTAAATGGGAAAAACCGGTTAAGACAATTTTGGATTATTACAAAATTTCAGAGGCAGCTTTGCTGGGAATATCACTTGGAGGGTGGTTATGTTTAAGGGCTGCAGCTTTTGAACCTCGAATCAAATGGGTAATCTCTACAGGTGGAGCGTATGATAATTATAAAATTCCGCCTGCAATAGCCCGTTGGCTGATGGATTTCTTTAAAAAATACATGAGAGAGGGTTCAAATAAAGTTGCTTTAAAAGGAATTAAAAATGGAGGAATGGAAGCATGGAGAAATAGCAATATCATGTACATTACCAGAATTAACGTTCCAATGGATGCTTTTGAATATGCATGGCAGATGAACAGCGATAATTTACATGCAGATAAAATTAAGCAAGACGTTATGGTGATTACTGGCAGAGATGACCATTTTATTCCTTTTAAACTACATGCGCCTATGATAAAATCTTTGAGCAATGCTAAATCTGTGACTGATATTGTATTTACTGAAAAAGACCATGCAAGTAATCATTGTTCGATCGGAAATATTAAACTGAGTCTTGATACAATGATTAATTGGCTTGATAAAAAAATTGATTTGCAGAAATTTAAGAAATGAGATAAGGCAAAATGCGTATGCACAACACAATAATTAAAATCGTAATTGTTAATGGAAGTCCAAAGGGCGAATACAGTTTAACTCTTCAGCATAGCCTTTATATGCTGGGGCATGAAAAGGACGTAGAGTTCAAAGTACTTCATGTGGGAAAAGACCTGACAGACATTAATTTTGAATTATCCTCCCTTGAATCTGCCATTGCTGATATCGAATGATCAGATGCTGTTATCTGGAATACTCCTGTATATACAATGCTGGTTCCCTGGCAGCTTATCCGGTTCTTTCAGCTGATAAAGGAGACAGGTCGTAATTCGGTTTTTCAGGGCAAATATGCTACGTCCATGATTACATGTTTCCATTACTATGATCATCTTGCGGAAGAGTGGCTTCGCGGGATGAGTGAGGACCTTGGAATGGCTTACATAGAAGGGCGAACGGCCGACAATGAAAATATGCTTAATAAGGATCATCGGGCAGATATGAGGTTTTTTATGAATAATTTTGTGAACTCATGTCGTAACAGATATCCTGTGGAACGCAAATTCATGCCTTTGCCAGAGGCCCCCTCTCCGCGTTTTGATCCAAATCCTGCAGCTAAACCCCAAATTACTAAATCCAACCCTGAACATACGGATTTGAGGACGGTGTTATTGACCGACGAATTCCATGAAGCGGGCAATCTCTCAAAAATGATTGACATTTTCCTGGATTCGTATCCTTATCCGGTAGAAGTAATAGATATCAATCAATTTCCTTATGAATCGGGCTGTCATGGTTGTCTTAAATGTGAACTGGTTGGAGAATGCGATCGTAAAGACGGATTTCAGGATTTCTATATGAATCTGGTAAATAACTGTGATGTTCTGGTATTTGGGATGAACATAGAGGGGCGATATCTCAGGCCGGTCTGGAAGCTTTTTTTAGATCGTTCATTTTCAAACGGGCATCGCACCAGCATGATGGGGAAACATACAGCCTATCTGGTTGCCGGACCACTCAGACATTTACCCGGTGTCCGGCAGTTTCTTGAAGGAAAAGATAATGTCGGACGGGAAAACGCCATTTTCATCATAAGTGATGAGTATGAGGACTCCTCATATCTGGAAAGCCTGCTGCGAAATTCTGCTGTTCATCTTTCTCAATCTGCTTTGGCCGGCTATCAGAAAAGCATCAATTTCCTTGGGTGGGGTGGCATCAAGATATTCAGAGACCTGATTTACAGCATGAGAGGTGTGGTAGGAGAAGATCATCGGTTTTATAAAAAACATGGATTGTATGACTTTCCTCAAAAGGAGCTGGGTAAAAACTTTTTCAACCTGGGAATGGGCTTGGCTTTCAAATCAAAGGCAGTAAGGATGCAGGCTTTTAAACGTATGCCTGAGATGTACATAAAGCTTCACAAAGAAATTGTGGACAATAAAAAAGAATAGATTTATTGATAAATGAATTGCTATTACGATGAGTTATGATGTCATTATAATCGGAGGAGGCTTGTCGGGGCTGACAGCAGCCGGGTTACTTGCAAAACGTGATTTAAAAGTTGCAGTGATAGATAAAAGCTACAAGCCAGGAGGATCATGCGGTATTTTCAGGAGGAAGCATGTTACATTTGACCAGGGTTCAGCAATGCTTTACGGTTTTGGTGAAGAGGGTTTTAATGCTCACCGCTTTGTCTTTAATTGTCTCGAAGAACCTATAGATGTAATCCGTCACGATCTTCTTTATTGTGTCAATTTCAAAGGCAGAAGGATAAAATTTTATGAGGATATTGACCGGTTTGTTTTGGAGCTTTCTGATGTTTTCCCGGGTGAAAAAGATAATATCAAACGTTTTTATCATGACATGCTTACCA
>JALNXR010000115.1 GCA_023230265.1 Bacteroidales bacterium
GGCGAAGTCGTGCCCGCCGGACCCGAAGTCACCCGCGAACTGAAAGGCGAAATCTCGGTCTCCATCCTCTCTTTTCGCGATCTAGGATATGACCGCATCCGCTGTTTACCCGATGACTTTGTCCTCGATGATTTTGAAGAAGTATTTGGTTTTGAGCTCTATGATTATTATACTGATGACCGCATTCCATTAAATTACTACGCTTCATACGATGTAATTGATTTTTCAGAGATGAATGCTAATACATATACCGATTTTCTATACATGCCGTCCTTGCTCACGTATGAAGAAAACGAAGGGACATTTGCCTACATCTATGATTTAGATACCGGCCTATGGTCACTTTCAAAAAACGATGTCGACTATGTCGCTATCGATATGGGACAAGTCATTAGCACTTTCTATGCGCGCTTTGATGTGGCCACCGATTTCTCACTTGATTTGTATACCGATTTAAAATACACACCCCTTAGCAATGCCTATGATGTGTATTTTGTCGGTATTAGCGGCACTTACGATCCGAGCGAAGACACCTACTATGTTGCTGAAGCCCAATTCTATTTAGGCATCTACTAGATTATTCGCCGATTATCTTGATTAAAACACGCTTTTTGCGCATGCCGTCAAATTCGCCGTAGAAGATTTGCTCCCACGGCCCGAAATCGAGTTTTCCTTCGGTGATGGCGACGACGACCTCACGACCCATAATCTGCCTTTTCAAGTGGGCGTCGGCATTGTCTTCGAAGCCGTTATGCTCGTACTGATTATATGGTTTTTCGGGAGCGAGTTTCTCTAAGAAACGCTCGAAATCATGATGGAGACCGACTTCGTCGTCATTGATGAAAACACTGGCGGTGATATGCATGGCGTTAACTAAGACGATGCCATCGCTGATCCCGCTTTTTTCAATCGCCCGTATGACATCCGGCGTTATGTTGATAAATTCGCGTCGATTATCGGTTTTGATCCAAATCTCATCACGGTATGTCTTCATAACTACCTCCTCTTTTATCTTGGCAATATCCAAATATATTGCAAGTGTTTGCGCAAAACCACGAGACGGGCGCAGTAGTTATAAACATAATTTTTGACACATGTTTTAAATCGTAATATATTGAAAACGTAACGGAGGCTTTTTTAATGGAGCGAAAAAAAGTATATGCTTTGGTTTTGGCCAGCGTTTTAGCGCTTGGTGGAATCCTTGTCTACAACTCCCTCAATCAGGACGGTATATTAGGCCGTGTCAACGCTGAACCGATTACCTATCAGCGTGAATTCGACGAGAGCGTCGGACCCACCTCAACCGCGACGCACGGTTTCATACCGAATGTCAACATGTCACTGTTTTATCTCTCCGAATCAGCGCAGACAAGCAGTGAATTTATTCGCCTAAAAGCTAAGGATGCGAACACACCGGCGATATTGATGAATTTTACGGTCGCTAATGGCCTCAAAGGCATCGCGGTCAACTATACGGGCGGAGATGCGCCTCTATATGCGCTGTATTCGCGTAGCGCTTTTGAAGATTACGCGCCGACTGTGGACGACATTATTCCGACAGGAGAAACCGGCTTGGCAGCGGAAGATTACACAGCATGTGGCTATTTTCTTTTGATGACTTATTCGACGACCGATATCGTCATCGAGGATTTGACCGTTTACTATAGCTGCCAACGCGAAATCGAATCACTCTTCTATTATCAGGGCAATTGGGAAGGGACTGAAACGCTCAATCATTATACCGGCGCTCGCTCGTGGGGCAATCTGATGGGCTATAAGCCCGCTCAAGACGGCTTTCAGTTTATGACCAATCCTACCTCAACCACCAATAATTATTCTTCAGGCCACACCCATTCTCCAACATATGATGATTCTTGGTATCGATGGAACGGCGTCAGCATGAGAAACTATGTTGAGACAGAAGAAGAAGTAGAAGGGGAGATCGTCAAAGGAAAAGACTACTCAAATACTCCCCAAGGTGGATTTGCCAGCAATCATTTTGAGGTGACGACAACCGTCATGGTTGATCCCGATATCTTTTATGATGAAGATGCATGGTTTCACGTCTGTCCTTGGGTCAGTTTGGCTACGGCTGATCATCAAGCGCTACCTGATGCTGGTGGGCTTGTCTACATGCAGTCATACATCGGTAACGATAACTTTGATCCGATTGGCGGAATCGAGACGCGGACCGATACGTACCGCGGCCGGTTTTTCACCAATTACGCCGCAAATGGCGGAGGCTATGCGTGGGGCTTTCAAGATCCCGACACCACGACGGTCATCGGCGATCCCGGCACGACGCTAAGAGAAGCTTATGAAGCTATCAATTTGCCGATTTTTAATGTTCGCTATGTCGTCTCCGGCAATTCGTACGATGTATTTATTAACGGCTTTAATGTCTATCATGAAAATGAAGCTTTTTATTTCGATGCGAATTATGTCGATCAAGAATACAGCCTTGAGACCATCGAATTTCATGGTGTGAACTATGGCGATGGTGTCGATAGCGACGGTGAGGGACCAGACACGATTGCCACACCGCTTGCCGGATATCTTGTATCATATACAAATCCGATTGTTAGAGAGATATTCTCCTAATAGATAATCAAACGACTATGGCCGCATTAACGCGGCCTTTTTACTATGATGCTGATATAATGTTCATATGTCGATAAATAGAGCCAAAATCAGAATCCTTAATCATCCTTTTCCACTTCTTTACGACGCAAACTCCAAGGTGCTTATCCTCGGTAGTTTTCCTTCGGTGAAGGCCGTCGAAGAAGGTTATTACTATGCGAATCCGCATAATCGCTTTTACAAGTTGATGAGCGCATTGTTCGACGAGGATTTTGTCGATGTTCCTTGGCCGAAGAAAAAAGAGTTGCTCTTAAAACACCACATCGCCTTACACGACGCGATTGGATACTGCCAAATTCTCGGTTCGAGCGACGCCAAAATCAGCGATGTCAAGCCTTCGGGCATTCGCGAGATTTTCGATAATGCCAAAATTAAGAAAGTAATATGCAATGGCGCGAAAGCCTATCAGGAATACATGCGCTTCTTTGCTGATATCGCCATCCCCGTCGTGCAAGCACCATCCACCAGCCCTGCCAATGCCAAGATGCGGTTGACCGATCTAATTGTCGCTTGGAAGGATGCTCTACAAGACATTTTCTCCTAGCTATTCGCCGTTAAACGATGTTAGATTTGTACATAGACACTTTGTGTCTGTTTTTTTGTTAGGAGGACCCAATCGATAATTCGTTGACTAAGTCAATGAAAAATAATAAAATGCGATAGTCATGGGGGAATCAGCATGAATATGAAAGAATGGAACGCAAAGTTCATTATGTATCGCCGAACGATTAAACATCTAAAAGATGCCGTCAATCGCGATCTTAGCACGCAAGGCATCTCGCTACAGCATGCCACCTACTTACTCCTATTGGCGGACAAAGGTCAATTGCGAATAAAAGATCTGAGCGCCTTATCTGATAATGACGGAGCCTTGACGACAAGGGCTTTAAAAGTACTTAAAGATAAGAATCTAATCGATCGCACTTGCGACAGCGTTCGACGCTGCAAAATATTTTTGACGGATAAAGGTAAAGATGTCGTCAATTACATCGGCGAGGTTTTCGCCCGCCTTCGCGATGAGCTTGCCAAATCGGCGGCCGGAGAAGGTCAAGAAGCGCTTTTAAGCGCTATTTTAAGTTAATATCAAGGATTAAAACAATGGAAATCATCATTGAGAACTCACTGCGAATATATCTGTTACTTTGTCTGTTGCTCCTCATCTTGTACATACCGCGCATCGCTTATTATTTTACGGCCTTTCGCAAACAGCCCAAATTGATTAACGATAAGAAGAATCGCCTCGCTGTCTTGGTTCCGGCTAAAAATGAGAGTAAATCCATTCAAGCTCTGTTTGATTCTATAAATAAGCAATCATACGACCGCGATTTTTTTGATGTCCATGTCATCGTTGAGGATTTGCGAGATCCGACGGTGGCGATGGCTAAAGCAGCTGTTGATGCGACGGTTCACGTCGTTCCCGATCAAACCCGCAAAGGCGAAGCTCTCGACGGAGCGTTGAAAAAGATTCTTAAAGATTACCCTGAAAAATACGATGCTTTTGTTATCATCGATGCCGATAACCTCGCTCACAAAGACTTTCTTCTTGAGATGAACAATTCCTTGGCTAGCGACCGCCAGATCATCGTCGGCAAGAAGCGCATTAAGAACTGGGAATCTGCCAATCGTCGCGATCGTTCTTTAGTGAGCAATTGCACGTCTCTTGTCTATTCGATGGTTGACGATTTAGGCAATCGCCATCGCACCAATCGCCACATTCCCGTCAGCATGTGTGGAACGGGCATGATGGTGCGCGCGGATGTGATTAAACAATTGGGAGGCTGGCCGTATCGCACGCTGACCGAAGACTACGAAGTGATGATGGATTGCCTGCTCCGCGGCTTTACATCAATGTATTATATGCACGCCATCGTCTACACCGAAGAAGCCGTCGAACATCGCACCTCCTTTAAACGCCGCATGCGGTGGTTGACCGGTTACACGCAGTGCAATAAAAAATACCGCAAGGCGGTCGTTAGAAAAACGTTTGGTGAAGGCAAGATCGTCTGGAAGAATTTCGATTTTCTCTACTCGCTTTTTCCGGTATATATCTTCGCGGCGGCCAGCTTAATTCTTGGTATCGTCTGCCTCTTGGCGGCCGGAGCCTATGCCATTTTCTTTCAACCGCTATGGTGGCCGATTCTCCGCGTCGCCCTCATCGCCCTCGGTTTGGTGTATGGCATCTTATTGCTATTTACGATTTTGACCCTGATTGTCGATCGTAAAAATATTAAGATGAGTTTTCTTGAAGTTGTCGCGGTCGTAATTTTTAATCCCCTCATCCTCGCCGAATTCATCTGGATTTTCATTCGCATTTTTACCGCGACGAACAATCTCGAATGGGATAATGTCGAACGCATTGCCTACACCCCCAAAAAGGATAAATAGACATGGGTCTTCCAAAGGAAGAATTATTGCAGAGAATTCGCGAAGCCGAAGCGAGAGGCGATTTTCATTTTACGGCTGAGCCCATCGATCCTGATAGTTTTGATCCTGTCGATGAAAAATATGAGCATCTATGCACTGGCTTTTTCGAGTGCCTTTTCCATCTCTTTATGCGTTTTATCGCCATGCTTGCCGGAGTTTTTATCAATGGTTTGGCGTTTGGCATGAAAGTAAAAGGACGGAAAAACCTTCGCCGAGTTAAGTCGGCCATCATAACCTGCAATCACGTTAACAACTTTGATAATCTTATGGTACGAAATGCCCTTTTTGGCCATCGCCTCTTTATCGTCGTCGGTGAATTCAATAACAAAAAAGGCTTTTTTGGCAAATGTTTAAAAGCCGGCGGCACTCTCCCTTTAAGCGCGAATCTAAGAGCGATGGTCAATCTTCGCAAGGCGATTGAAAAATTGCTCAAAAAGCGCAACTATGTCCTATTTTATCCCGAGGAATCAGAGTGGTGGATGTATGAAAAACCCCGTCCTTTTCGCAACGGTGCCTTTCATTTCGCCGCGACGGCAAACGTGCCGATCATTCCAATCTTTTTAACCTTCTCTGATCCGAAAGGGCTGCGCGCAAAAATCGTTAAGAGTAAAGTCGTCACCGTCCACATCATGCCCCCCATCTACCCGCAAGAACATCTCAGCGTCAAAGACAATGTCGATTATATGAGGGACGCCAATTACCAACTGTGCGTCAATAAATACGAAGAGTTCTACCAAAAAACCTTAGTTTATGACATTGTTGATTCTCGCGACGAAAAAAGCGAAGAGCAAACCTCTGCTCGAGGATAAAATGTTATAATATCGTCGTGAAAATTACGCTGTCGGATAAAACCGCGACCATTATCAAAGTATTAGCTTTCGTCATCGTTTTCGGTACGTTACTTGGCCTCTTTATCGCCTATTTTGACTTCTTCTATTCACTTATTGATGTCGCGAACAGACAAGCCCTGCGCGATTCGATGCTCGGCATGGGCATATGGGGTTATGGCCTAGCTTTTTTGATTCAATTTGCCCAAGTAGTCATCTCCTTTTTGCCGGGCGAGGTCGTCGAACTCTTTCTCGGGATGGCCTATGGTCCATTTATCGGTTTGCTTATCGCCGTTATCGGAGTGTTGGCCGGCACGACGGTCGCCTATTATCTTGCGAAGTGGGTGGGCATACCCTTTGTTAAGTTATTTATTAAAAAGAACTACTTCGCGAAATACGCTTTTTTACAAGATGAGAAAAAGGTCGCTCTCGGTGTATTTATCATCTATCTGATCGTCGGTCTTCCGGTCGACACCGCTACCTATTTGGCGCCGACTCTAAAAATCAAATTTTGGAAATTTCTTCTTCTTTCAACTCTTGCTCGCATACCCAAAATCATCTCTTCGACCATCGTTGGCCATTATTTGGTAGAAGATAATATCTGGGTATCTGCCAGCGTCTTTTTTGGGACCGCGCTATTAAGTCTGATCGCCGTGCTAATTTTTCACCTCGTCAATAAACATAAGCAACAAAAAGCATCGAATAACAAAGCGTAATCATTGTCTCTACTTGAGAAACCAGCTTGCTTTTGGTATGGTATTTGTTGTTG
>JALNXR010000117.1 GCA_023230265.1 Bacteroidales bacterium
AAAGAAAGTGATAGAAAACAAGCAGAAAGTTATCTACCGCTTATTAAAGAGATAAGCAGATTAAAACACAAAGATGATGACGAACCAACCAAAGCTGATTATTATGCCAAAGGATACAGAGATGGGATGAAAGAAACAATAAACTCAATAATAGAAACACTGAAAGAAGAATATAAACAAATAAAATGAAACTAAAAGAAAGAATATCAATACAATTCATCAACGAATGGAAACAATTTATACCGAGTGATATTAAGTGGAAATGGACTACCTTTACATTTTTTGATTTTGAAACAGAAATAGAGAGTTGGTTGGGTCATTTTACTATACATTTTGTTATACTTGGCATCGGAATATACATAGGGATACTCTATAAAGAGACAGAAGAGTTAAAAGAAATAATGGAATTGGCTCAAAAAGAAGCAGGAAAAATAAGAACAGAGAAGCATTAAATAAATAATCATAATAAAATAAAAATATGGAAACACAAACACCAGAAAAACAAATATCTGAGAAACAAAAAACAACAGCGATATTATTAGCGTTCTTTCTGGGAGCGTTAGGAATACATAGATTCTATGTTGGCAAAACAGGAACAGGAATAATTATGCTACTTCTAACCTTAACAATAGTAGGAGTCTACATTTCAGGAGTATGGGCTATTGTTGACTTAGTGATGATAGTATGTGATAAGTTTAAGGATGGAAAAGGATTAATTATTATATAACAGATATAAAAAAGAATGGTGTTGATTATAAATGGAAATTGTAGGATAATACTATTAATAATAAGATAAAATAAGCAATATGACAAAAAATAAAGGAGGTAGACCGACAAAAATGAGTAAAGAAACTATAGCAAAGTTAGAGGAGGTTTTTTCTTTAGGTGGAAGTGATTCAGAAGCTTGTTTTTATGCTAATATTTCAAAGCAAACATTATATAATTACCAAGAAAAAAACCCAGAGTTTGTTGACCGAAAAGAAGCACTTAAAGAAAAGCCAATACTAAAAGCAAGGCAAACAGTAGTTAAAGCGTTAGATGACCCTAAAGATGCTCAATGGTTTTTAGAAAGAAAAAGAAAGGAAGAGTTTAGCTTTAGACAAGAAGTAACGGGAGCAGAGGGAAAAGAACTTAAATTATTATCAGAAAAACAAATAGAAACATTAAAAGAAAAATTAAAGAACGAATAGTATGTTCATAGTTGATATAATACTATCAAAACTATACAAAATGAATAATTGGGTTTCATTACTAATAATGTTTATATTAATAGGAGTAGCATCATTAGTAGTAATGATAGGAATAGGAACAGCATTTTATTTATTGAAATTAGTATTTTTTACCCTTGCAGGAAATACAATCGGAGGGTATTTTTTAATATTGTTATGGATATTTATATTGTATAAGATTGCGACAAAATGATAGACGAAAAGGAAATAATGCAATTGGGTAGAATAGATCTGATTAATTTCAGTATATTAACCAATCCCAATTATGTTCCTAATTGGCATCATTTACTAATTGCTGATTATTTAGAGAAAGCAGAAAGAGGAGAGATTAAGAGATTGATAATACAGATGCCACCGAGGTCGGGAAAACAAATATCAAATGACACTCCCGTTTTAACAGTTAATGGTTGGAAAAATCACGGTGATTTACAAAAGGGAGATATTGTCTTCGGAAGAAATGGAGAAAAAGTTTCTGTTCTAAATACATCAGAAGAAACATTATCTGAATATGTTGTTAAGTTTATAGATGGTTCAGAAATATATACACACGGAAATCACGAATGGTTAGTTTTTGATAGAAAAAATAGAAAAGAAAGAATTATTGAAACAAAAGAATTATTTAATGAAAACCTTACATTTTCAGGAGAAAAAGGAAAAAGGGGACATCTTTACAGATATAGTGTAGATTATAATGTTCCAGTTAATAAAGTGAAGAAATTAGAAAAATTAGGATATAAAGCATCTTCAAGGTGGATACATAATATAACAGGAGTTGAATATTATCACTATATTGGAAAAAGAGCTATCGTATCAGTTGAAAAAGCAAAAGAGGTGAAATACGGTAAATGTATTGAGGTTGAAGGAGGTATTTATCTTGTAGGAAAAAATCTAATACCAACACATAATAGCCAACTAGCATCAATTAACTTTCCAGCTTGGTATTTAGGAAGAAACCCAAACAAAGAAATAATAACATCTTCTTATTCAGGGGATTTAGCAATTGATTTCGGACAGAAAACAAGAGATTTAGTTAGAGATGAAGCGTATAAAGCAATATTTCCAGAACTTGAGCTGAGAGAAGATTCGCAAGCAAAGAATAAATGGCTTACAAAACAAGGCGGTAGTTATATCTCGGCAGGAGTTGGTTCAGCTATTACCGGAAGGGGAGCTAATCTATTTTTGATAGATGATCCGATTAAGAACAGAGAAGAAGCGAATTCAGAAACGATGAGAAAGAAAACTTGGGAATGGTTTACTTCTACGGCATTTACCCGTTTATCTCCTGATGGAGTTGTAATAATTATTCAGACGAGATGGCATCAAGATGATTTATCAGGTAGAATACAAGAGATGGACGATGATAATCAATGGACAGTATTAAGTTTGCCAGCTATTGCAGAAAAAGATGAGAGGTATATAATAAAGGGTAAAGAATACAAAAGAAAAGAAGGAGAGGCTTTATGGCCAGACAGATATAGTTTAGAAGAAACATTAAAGATTAAAAAACAAATAGGGGTATATGATTTTTCTTGCCTTTACCAGCAAAACGCTATTAATGAAGAAAATCAATTATTCAAAAAAGAATGGTTTACCTATTACGAAGAAGCTGATATAATAAATAAAGATTTAGAAGTTTATGTAGCAGTTGACCTTGCAGGTTGGGAAGAGTCAGTAAGCGATGATAATACATCAATTCAGGTAGTAGGAAAAGAGAGTGGGTCAAACATCATTTATAAATTAGAGGACTTCACGGGAAGGTTTAATCCGACTGAAGTAATTGATAACTTATTTTACTTAAAAGATAAATATAAACTAAAACTAATAGCAGTCGGAATAGAAACTAATGGGTATCAAAAATCATTAGAGTTCTTTCTAAAACAAGAAATGGACAAGAGGGGAAAGAGATTTAATGTAATACCATTAGTTGGTAAAACAAAAAAAGAATTAAGGATAAAAGGTTTAATACCCTTTTATGAGAGCAGATTAATAAAACACAGAAGCAACGGAATGGATAATGCTTTAGAAGATGAATTATTAGTATTCCCATTTGGTAAGCACGATGATAGAATAGACGCTTTAGCATATATGTTACAAGTAATGGAGCATACTAAAAATCCGGAAAAGAAGCGTTCATTTATTCCAGATTATAATAAATTATATTAAAATGAAATACTACACAGAAAAAAACAAAAAGGCGACACCTTCTTCTTACAGACCAAGTAAGAAAGAAAGAGAAGTTTATGCAATGGTTCTCAAACACTTTGATAGGAGTTGGGAAAATATGTATAAGCCATTTCAAGAGTTTAACAATAGAAGTTTAATTCAAGAAATTGCGAGGAATCAAAAGCTTTTCAATACATATCAAAAACCTAAAGATGCTGACCCAGAGTATTCTTGGAGAAGCAACGCTGTAAATCCGACAACAAGAAATAAAGTTATTTCTATTGTAGCCCATATAACAGGTTCAATATTATATCCTAACATCTATGCTCAAAATGACAGACAAGAAGAAGACAAAGAAGCGGCAATTGTGATGAGAGATTTAATAGAGTGGGTAGTAAACAATTCTGATTATGCGATGACATTTTTATACGCAGTAATATCAGCTTGTGTAAATCCAGCAGTTATAATTCATCAGGAGTATGTTGAAACATTTAGAAAGATAAAAGAGATAAAAGATAGTGGAGATTGGGAATACAAAGAAGTATTAGATGAAGCATTATCAGGATTTATTCAATCAATAATTCCTAATGATGAGCTTTTGATAGAAAACTTTTACGAGCCAGATATTCAAAAACAAGGATATTTAATTTGGAGAAAGATTATATCCTACGATTTAGCAGAGAGAAAATACGGACATTATAAGAACTTCAAGTATGTCCACCCTGGAATAGAAGTGCTATATTCAGAACAAAATGGTGCTTTTTACGAGGAATACAGTCAAGATGAGTATTCCGTAGAGCAAGTATGGTATTATAACGCATATAAAGACCTTATGCTTCTATTCGTTAATGGAATATTGCTAACAGATTGCGAAAATCCTAATCCAAGAATTGATAAGATGTATCCAATGGCTAAGACATTCTACGAGCCAATCAGTCCAGATGCAAGGTTCTTTTATGGAAAGAGTTTAGTAAACAAGCTTGGTCCAGACCAAGAGGTGATTGATAAGTTATATCAGATGATTATTGACGGAACATATTTAAGCATTATGAAGCCATTAGTAGTTGGTTCAGCAGAAGGAATTGATAGTTCAATAGTTATTCCGGGAAAAGTAACAGTTTTAGAGCAAGAAGCTAAAATCAATCCTATTGATGTAGGAACAAACCTACAAGCTGGATATAATACCAAGGTTGAAATTGAAAGAGCAATGACGGAAAGTTCATCCTCTGTCCAACAACAAGGAATAAGTCAAAAGGGAGGACAGACAGCATACGAAATAAGTGCTCTTGAAAATAACGCAAGAGTAATGCTTGGTTTCTTCGGAAAGATGATTGGTTTCCTTGTAAGAGATTTAGGGATGTTAATCGGAACAGATATTATTCAATACTTAACTGTAGGAGAAATGAAAGAAGTATCAGGAAAAGACACCTTAACATTTAAGAGATTTAATTTAGATAAAATTAGCAAAGGAAAGAGAAAGACAAGAATAATAGAGTTTGATAATGAGATTCCAGAAGAAATGACTCCTGAAGAGTTAGAAAAAAGAAGTTTTGATTTGTTAAAGCAAGAGGGAGAGGAGTCAGAAATAGTAAAAGTATTACCGGGATTATTTAGAAAGAGAAAGTTTTTATTCAAAATAGAGCCGGGAACAGATATGATAAAATCTGACGCATTGAAAAAAGCTTTCAATTTAGAGCTATATGATAGGGCAATAAATAACCCTATGGTTGACCAATTAGCTGTTACAAGGGACTTCTTGTTTGGATCTTATGACCAATCAAGGGACAGAGCAGATGAATATATGCAAGAGCCACAAGAACAACGATCAGGATTAGCACAACAAGCAGGAATTGCTCCCAATCAAACAACTCCATTAGTAGAACAACTAACAGGAGTTGGTAGAAGAGAAACAGTAATAAGACAATAAAAAAATGGAAATACAAAAATCAATACCAGTGCAATCTTGGCTTATGCTTAACTGGAAAGTTAGAACAAAATTAGCAAATGACTTAAATATCCCAAAGTCATCAGATGTTGTTTTAATGGATAACGAGGTTTTATCTGACGGTAGAACACAACAAGACCTTAATTGTTCTATAACAGTTGAATCATTACAAGAATACACAAAAAGTAATATTGATGACATCTTTGAGTTATTTCAGAAAGCAGTTGAAAAAGCCGAATATGAAATATATCTAAAAGAACACCCTCAAGAAAGTTCAGATGAATTATTGGAGTTAGAGAAAAAAGCAAAAGAAGATGCTCTTAGAGACATCAAAGAAGAAGAAGAAAAAGAAGAATTAAATAAAATAAAAACAAATGACAAACCTAACACAGGAACAGCCAATAAAACCTCTAACAAAGGAAGAGGAAAATCTCCTAAAAAGTAAAAAAGAAGTTTCAAAAAAATTGTTAGAGATATTTAACAATGAAATCTTTGATGTGAATACAGTAGAGAGAAATGTTCAAGTATTCAAAAATACTATACAGACAGAGTTTTATAAACTAAGGTCAAAGAAAGTAAAAGAGTTAAACATTAAAATACTAAGAAACAAAGAAACAACTGAATACGACAAGTTCCACAATCAGATACTGAAAGCATTAAATGAATTGCCTATATTTTTAGCAGAGAGTATATTAGATGACTTCTTAGGGGCTATTGAAGGCAAGATGAGAGAAAAAAAGTTTGATATGAAATTTAAGGAATTGAAAATTGAAGTAAAAGAAGATGAAAAAAATCAATCTCAAAATAATTGAAAGCAATAACAATGATACTTTAATTTCTATATCAGACGGAAAAAATGAAGTAGAGTTGACATATTCTTGCTTAGTAGCTTTTATTAAAGCAATAGAAAAATACAATGAATATAATCAAAAAAACAATTCTTAATTATTTAGTAAGGAATCTTTTCAAAGGATTTGTCCCGGAAGATATTATTAAATATAATAAGGGAGAGTTTACTTATCAGGGAAATATAATGAGTGAAAGTGAAGTAGATAATATGATAAAAACTCTTGATTTGCTTGATATGAATGACGGATACCAATATCTCTTGAAGGACATAGAATATCGTTCTTATGAAAATCTGTTTTTAAAAAGTAAAACAGAAGACGATATGATATTTTCTAAAGCTTCTTTACTTGTAGTTGATTTATTAAGAAAAAGAAAAGAACAATTGAAACTTCAATATGAAGAATACAAGAAATGGAAACTTACAAAGTTGAAT
>JALNXR010000118.1 GCA_023230265.1 Bacteroidales bacterium
CAACTATGTAAGACAGAGGAGAGGAATAACAGCTGATCTTACAGGTCTGACTGCAGAGAGTGCAATGGAGGAGCTGATCAAAGAGTACAAAAAGGAGTTCATCTGCGAGGGTGTAATGTTCTTCCTCTACAAGCGCCTTGGTTTTGAAACCATCCCCGGTTATAACGACACGGCAGACGATGATGTATATGTATTACCCTATCCTGCCTCCGAAATTATGATGGGCAGAGAACAATAATAAAACTTAAGAATCATGAAAGATAAAATAAAATTATTGCTTTTGGCCATGACTATCCTCTCGTTTGCAGGATGCCAGAAGGATGAAATAATGAGATTTGATTTGGACGATGCGGGAGTTATGTTCCCCGGAGCAGGTGATGCACTGGACTACAAAGGTTATAACACTGCAGACCAAACCTATTATGTGAACGAGTCGTTTCTGAATGTTCCTCTTACCCAGAACACATTCATTGTTGACCTGCCGGTGAGAATATCAGGAGATTCAGCCGATGTAGACAGAGCTGTTGCATACGAAGTTATTGCTGATGAAACAACTGCACTCTCCACTCAATACACTATAGTGGAAGCTCTTATCCCGGCACATTCACACTATGGAAGGATAAGATTTCAACTTACAAGAGATGCAGCTTTGGACACTTTAGCTGTAAAAGTTACAGTTCAGCTTAAAGATTCTGACGATCTTAAAGTGGGTTCAAACGAATACAGCAAGGGTACTCTCAACTGGAGCAATATGTTACCTATGTTCACTGTTAACTCATTTAACACCAGAACATACAACTGTATAATATTATCACCTCTTGCCAAAACCAGTACATCTGTTGCATACTACAGCCCCAATGCCCACAAGGCAATACTGGATGCACTAGGATGGCCAATTAACTACTGGCCAAGATACAGTAACGCTCTTGCTGATCCCGGAACAGGAGTTGCCACCATGTTTGGAGTTTATTATACAGATCTCTATGCACAGAAACTAAAGACTTACCTGGATGCTTATGCAGCAGCCAACGGAGGAGTGAGACTAAAACATAACGCAGGCACAGACAAAGGCAAGGATATCCAACCCAGAGTTACAGGTGCGGTCTATATTCCCTAATTATTAAACAAAGAAAATCATGAAAAGAATTATATACACTCCTGTTGTAATGTTGATTGCCCTGCTGGCTCTCAGCAGTTGCTTCACAGACAAATCAAGTCTGGACACCAACAAGATTGACGAAATCACGATTGAGGCACCCGATATGCCGGAAATTCTGAGAGTGGATTATCTGGGTGAGGTAAACTTTGAACCCATAGTAAAGAAGAGAGGTCAGACAAATCCCGAAAATGTATCGTACAGGTGGGAGATTACGGAGATTCCGGGATATTCAGAACTGAGTCTGCTCTCTAACGAAAAGGTACTTAATACGACAATCAAAAACCAGATACTTCCTGTATCATACACCCTTATCTTTACTGCAAGGGATGAAGAGCATGGAATTGAATACAGAAAGACCTGGCCGCTTTATGTGAGCAGCCCCTTTAGAGAGGGCATCCTTGTAGGTTATACAAATGATGGCAGCACATCTGATCTTGGACTTATAATGGATAACAATATCACTACCTCTTACACCGGCGGATCAAATATAATACTGGATATCTGGAAGAATTCCACCGGGAGCGCAAAATCTGCACTTATTAAATCACTGACTTACACACTGCATAAACCCACATCCATACTCACTAAGAATGTAGCGGTTGCAATTTTCGCCGACAAGGATATCTCAATGTTTGATTGTGAAAACTATTCGCTCTATAAATCATCTGACCTGATATTCCCGTCAAAGACGCCTAGTTTTGATCCACAGGCTTTCTACACAATAAGCAATGCCTACTGGATGCTGGTAGCCAATGATAAGGTTCATGTATTTCCGAACAACCAGGGCACTACTTCAATTTATATACCTGCCACTGGTGATAATTACATAGACAACGCAATAATGATCCCTGCTATCTCCGGATCATATTCACCGTCGGCATTCTGGTACAACAGCAATACAGGGAAAATACATCAGGTGACAGGTGCTTATGCAACCCCGGCAGCTACAAGTGTTTACAGCACCCAGGGTGTGTTTGATCCCACAAGCCTTTCCGGCAGAAGGATTATTGCCGGAGATGTTGCCATTGACGGTTTTTCAGCTACAATGCTTCTGAAAAATGAGAGTACAGGTAATTATGAAATTTACTCAGCTTCATTCGGCTATTACGATGCAAACTGGAACAACATCCCGTCAGCACCAAAGTTGAAGGTGGACCTCCCCGCAGCACTCACTTCAATAATCAATTCGGCTGTGTCTGTGTTCTTTAATATGTATGACCCGATCATGTATGTTGCAACTTCTACCAAGATCTATTCAGTATTGTTTGGCGGAGGAGTTGTCTCATATAGCGAGAAATACTCTGCACCTGCAGGAGAACAGATCACTCTCGCAAAACTGTACGTTCAGGGAAGATACAGGCTAAACCTCGCTGATTTTGATGTGGAATGGGGACCGATTTATGAGTCACCACTTGCACTCAACACAAAGGCAGTGGTAGTGGCAACCAAAAAGGGTGAGTATGAAGGCCAGATCTATGTTATACCTACAGGAGCACCCGGTACAGGAAATCTGGATGGTGCACAGGCTAAGAAGTATGCAGGTTTCGGCAAAATACTCGATTTTACCATGCAAGGACAATAAAAAGCATATACACAAAGTATATGCGTGATAATTAGAAAAGTAAAGTTTTAGATCTAATGAGAAAATTATGCTTACTGGCCATCGTAATGATGTCCACATTCGGGTGGTATGGCTACGCAAAGGATACCCCCCCTGTAAAAGACAGTGCTTCTGCTTATGATAAACTGTTTAAGGAGAAACACGAAACTGCCAGGGGAATGTTTACCCTGCACAAAATGAAAGGAAAGGTCTATTTTGAGATCCCTTTAAACATGATGGAGAAAGATATGCTTATTGCATCCACACTCACCGAGACCAGCGACAACGCAAACGGTATAGTGGGAGGCAAGAACGATCCTATACATATCTTTTTCACAAAAACAGGAGAGAATGTTCAATTACGGAGAGTTCACACAGATGTGATCACCGATAATCAGAACTCCGGAGTGGCAAAGGCGATTGAGAGGAGCAACATCGGTTCTATAATGAAGAGTATGAAGATAGAAGCATACTCTCCTGACAGCTCCGCCGTTGTTGTGGATATGACCTCCTTTTTTGTGGGGGACAACAAGGATCTCACCCCGTTTGACAGGTATAGTCAGTACACCATGTTTAACGGTTACAAAAGGACTGAGGCGTTCCAGCAGGAGAGATCCTTTCTGGGAAACATCAAAGCCTTTAGTGACAATATCGTGGTTACAAGCACACTCAGCTACAACTTTACATTGACTGATCAACGGGATAACAAAACGGTAGTAAAGGATGCACCCTTTACTGCCGTTGTCTCCCGCTCAATCGTACTTCTGAGAGAAAAGCCTGTAAGACCAAGATTTGCAGATTACAGAGTGGCAATTTTCACAACAGGGAAACAGCTGCTTGCAGAGAAAGAGCAATCTTCAAGAATAATCTACTACGCAAACAGGTGGAATCTTGAGCCTTCTGATGTTGAGGCTTTTAAAGCAGGCAAGCTTGTAGATCCCGTTAAACCGATAATTTTTTATATAGATAACAATTTCCCTGATCAGTGGAAACCTCATATCAAAGAGGCTGTTGAGCAATGGAACGAGTTGTTTGCAAATATCGGCTTCAAAAATGCCATAAAGGCGGTCGATTTTCCAAAGGATGATCCGGAATTTGACCCTGACAACATCAAATATTCATGCATCAGATATGCCCCTATTGGCATTGAGAATGCAATGGGCCCCTCCTGGGTCGACCCAAGGTCCGGTGAGATAATAAATGCATCTGTATATGTTTATCATGATATTGTCAAGCTTTTGAACAACTGGATGTTTGTACAGATATCCCCGGCAAATCCACGGATTCGTTCAAAGAAACTCCCTGATGATATCCTTAACGATGGTATCCGCTATGTGATAGCTCACGAGGTAGGCCATTGTCTTGGATTTATGCATAATATGAGTGCATCTTCCAATATTCCGGTAGATTCACTCAGATCACCATCCTTTACCCATACCACCGGAACCACAACCTCTATAATGGATTATGCCCGTTTCAACTATGTTGCCCAGCCGGGTGATATGGAAAAAGGGGTAAAACTCACACCTCCAAGGTTCGGCGTTTATGATCAGTTTACCATCAAATGGAACTACTCATACTTCCCCGAGACTGTAAGTGAAGAGCAGGAGGCTGAGACACTCTCAAAAATGGTAAGCACTGCCATTCAGAGCCCTGTTTACAGATACGGGAAGCAGCTCAGTGCGGTACTTGATCCCCGGTCCCAGACAGAAGATCTTGGGGATGATGCTATTAAGGCATCAGAGTACGGGATTAAGAATCTTAAACACATTATGGAGAATCTCAATGACTGGGTAGCTCATGAAGATGAGGATTTCTCCTATAGAAGTGAAATTTACGACGGGATTGTTTACCAGTACATAAGGTATATCAACCATGTTTTTGGAAATGTGGGTGGTGTCTATCTCAATGAGGTATTGGTTAAGGACAATATGATCCCGTTTGAAAGTGTGGAAAGGGAGAAGCAGAAGAGATCCCTTAAGTTTATCATGGATCAGATTGATCAGCTTGACTGGATGGAGAATGAAACGCTGATGAAGAACCTTACGATTATGGGATCTGCAAGAAATCTGATTCAGACAGTGCTTGCTAAGGCAATAATTGACGCACCCGGCAAGGTGATGCTCTCCGCCTCTATTGCAAAGGATCCCTACGGTTTTGACGAATGCTCCCAGGATGTCTTCGATTTTGTATGGAGAGCAGCAAGGGAGAGAAAAGGTTTGTCAGAAATTGACAAATTTATGCAGACAACATATCTTGAAAAGATTGCAGCCTCTGCCAAACCCATGAAACTCGTTTCCGGTGTTGGAATAGAGGGAACAGGCAATTTTAGCATTATGGATGTGCTTGGCAAAGAAGATATTTCCGGAAGATTCGCCGGGCATATCAAAAATCAGAAAGTACTTGAAAAGGTTCCGGAAACCAGGGATTTTAATCCTACTGCAGGATGGGGAGTTCCCTCAACCAAGTTCAACATGATTTTCAATCACGAAAGCAATTACTATAAATACCTGGTTAAGGCCAAAGAGCTGATAGAGAAGGCCCGCAAATCCGGAAGCAAAGAGGACAGACTCCATTATGAGTTGCTGCTCAAGCAGGTAAATGCTTCAATTAATGTGCAATAGCAAGGAGAATGACTAAAATGAGAAAGAAATTTAATATTTTATACTTAACGGCACTCTCACTTGCGCTTATAGTTGCACCGGCAATACTGCCTTGCGGCAACGCCTCCATATTTGCCCTTGACACAAACTCTGCCCTAAGGCTCAATTCTCCTGTTAAGCGCGGCTCTGCTGTTCAGAAGAAAGACACAACGGCAAAGAAGAAACTGTCTGCTTACGAAAAACTCTTTGACAAGAAGAAAGTTAAAACATCAACCGGACTTTTTACTATGCACATTGTGGCTGGTAAACTCTACTTTGAGCTACCGGTGGAACTACTTGGCAAAAGTTTCTTGATGAGCCCTGTTGTGGACAATGTGAGCAATATGAGCATCGGCTACGTAGGCCAAAGAACTGCCAGACCTTCACATATCTGTTTCACAAAGAGCGACTCCCTGGTGCAGCTTAACACACTGCCTGTTCCAAAACTTGTTGAAAGTTCTGACGCAGGTATTGAGAAAGCTGTAAAAATGAGTTCCTTACCCACAATTATCGCATCAACACCTGTTTTGGCTTACAATGCCGACAGTTCGGCAGTTGTCTTTGATGCCACCTCATTTTTTGTCTCAGGCGGGAAACATATCGGGAGCCTGAATGCATCCTCTTTTGGCGGATTCATCCAGAAGGTGTCGACATTCAGCAAAGAACTCTCTTCCCTAAAGGATGTGGAGGCTTATAATGACAATGTTGCCATAATCAGTAACATGACCTACACATTTAAGACCTTTTTCCTTGGGATGGAGTCCGGGGGACAGGAGTATCTGACAACCGAACTCAAAACCACACTCTCTCTCCTGCCTGATAATCAGTATAATTGGAGGATTGCAGATTATCGCATCGGGACTTCGGTTACCAATTTTGAGAAATTTGACAGCCGTGAGCAGGGAGTGCAGAAAAGCTACTTTGCAAACAGGTGGAGAATCGAACCCAACAACAGAGATAAATATCTCAGGGGTGAGCTGGTTAAACCAGACAAACCGGTTGTCTTTTATATGGATACACTCTTTGCACCCTCATGGAGAGCAGCAATAAAGAGAGGATTGCTCAAATGGAACGATGCTTTTGAAAAGATCGGTTTTAAAGATGTGATTGAGGTGTATGACTACCCTTCAAAATCAGAGGATCCAAAATTCAGCTCCAGTAATATTGCCT
>JALNXR010000119.1 GCA_023230265.1 Bacteroidales bacterium
CGAAACCATTGAATTAGCTTATAAGAATTCATACAATTGTTTTGTCTCTCACCGCAGCGGCGAAACCATAGATAGTTTCATCTCAGACCTCACAGTTGCAGTAAATGCAGGACATTTAAAAACAGGAAGTGGCTGTCGTGGTGAACGGGTGGAAAAATTCAATCAGTTGATGAGAATAGAACATGAACTAGGCAATGCGTCTACCTTTATTGGGAAAAAGGCATTTAAAAATATTAAGTAATGTAAGGGGGGAACATTCCCCCTTATTTTTTTTCATCTAAATATTTTATGATGTTTTAAAAAAAAACACCCTGGGCTTTTATTATTCTTATTGGCATTGTAAGCCTTTTTTCTGATATGATCCACGAAGGCGCAAGAGCCATTACAGGTCAGTTTTTGGGTATGCTGGGGGCAAGCGCAACAGTGGTTGGTTTTGTTGCCGAGTTTGGTGAACTTATGGGTTATACAATTCGATTAGCCTCCGGTTTATAAATGACAACAAATACAGACAGTTAGATAAAAAGAAGAGTGAACTTCACTTTCCGATACAAAATGGGAAAATTATTCTCCGTGGGTATTTTCATACGTGATAGAGCCTGATTCGGGAAACCTGATTTGTGAACTTGAGCATAGGATGACAAACAATCGGATTTTTGGTTGGGACAAGGATGGAAATGAGTTATCAAGCGATATTATTGAGAAGCATTTTAAATCTCATTGGTCAGGTCTTTAGTAATTTTACCAATTGTATCGGGAAATAAATAATATTCAGAATTAATTATCAAAACTTAGGTGTATAAGGCTCAAGGAAAAGAGACAGATATCCGGAATATTGTACTAGTAACATATCAGCGTTGTAAAGAGCAGCACATTCCGCATTGACCATTATCGAGGGCAAAAGTATCGAGTCTGCTCTCTTTGTATCTGAAACAAGCATTTCTATCCCTGCCTTGTATCTTTTTATGAAACTTGTGAGCATTTCAGCTCTTTTATTGCAGTATGATGCCCGAACATCATACTGCTCTTTATGGATCGCATTTTCCTCTTTAACTGTGCTTTTTAATGTTTTTAAAGATTCATTGATAACAGCTCTGCGTTTTTCGGCGAGTTTCTCCATATTGAAAGATTTGCCATCTCATCGTGGAATCTGTTCAATTTAAGCCATATCTGTTCGTGTTCGAACATCTCGCTCTGTTTTGACTTCTCCAGTGGACACATCGGATGTTTATAAGCCACAGCAACTGAGTCAAAAAACCGTTTAACAGATTCTAATTGTTTATTGAATGCCTCCTTTTCCTCCTCTGTAACACCCACTATCTTTTCCGGAATTTTGGGAAGTTTGTTTAAAAAGTACGATTGGTCATAAACCTGGGAAAAAATGACAGATGGAAACATTATCAGAGTTATCAGAAAAAAGACAAATATTGATTTTTTCATAATTGTTATGTTTTATTTTACTTATAAACAGATCTTTAAAAACTATACTGTACACCTATCACAATAGAACAAATATAGTGAGAAGAATGAAATTTTTATCGGAAAAAAACGACAAATTTCTCTAACTTTTTCACGATAAAACGATTATGTTAATTTATCAAACATTATCGTTGTATCGCTTTATATACAACAATATATACCTGTCTCTTAAGTCGTTTTTGCCGAATTCAGTTTATCAGAAGATCTATTTTATGTCACTTCGATATTCTTTGTGAACAATTATTTCAAACATTAATGGACTTTATTTGTTAGTTATTTGACAAATAAAAAATCGAGATAATGATGTTTGATGAATATAATCCGTTAAATAAAGCGATGTTCCGGGTAATTGACAACGACGGAAAGGTTGTCAACAAAAAGTGGATGCCTCAGATTGACGATGATAAACTGCTTAAAATTTATAAGGATATTCTGTTTGCAAGAACAGCAGATCTTCAGATAGTATCCTACCAGAGACAGGGAAGAATTTTTACCTATCCGCCAAACTATGGGCAAGAGGCAATTGCAGCGGCAGCAGGTGTACTGATCAGGGAAAACGACTGGCTTGTGCCGGCCTTCAGAGAGATGGGCGCAATGCTGGCCAAAGGGGTCACTCTAAAGGAGATTTTTCTCTACTTCATGGGGTATGAAGATGGTTCTGCGTTCAAGAATGCAAAATACACTCTTCCGATGAGTGTTCCTATATCCTCACAGCTTCCGCATGCTGCAGGCATTGGATATGCTGTGAAATACAAGAAAGAGGACAAGGTAGTAATCGGCTTTGCCGGAGATGCCGGGACTTCTGAAGGAGATTTCCATGAAGCGTTAAATTTTGCAGGAGTCTGGAAGGTTCCTGTAATATTTATAATTCAGAATAATCAGTACGGTATCTCCACTCCGGTCAGAATGCAGACAGCATCAGATTCACTTGCAATTAAATCAATCGCATACGGTGTTAAAGGAATCCAGGTGGATGGAAATGACTTTTTTGCAATGTACAAGACGATTGAAGAGTCGGTTAGAATATGTCGCAATGGTGAGGGACCGGTATTAATTGAAGCGGTGACATACAGAAAAGGGGCCCATACAACTTCTGATGATCCAACAAAGTACAGAAGTAAAGTTGAGGAAGAAGAGTGGGATGCAAAGGATCCTGTAAAACGTCTGAGAGCATATCTTATTGATAAAAATTTATGGACACTGGAGCAGGAGGAGAAGATTATCCCGCAATATAAAGAGGAGATTGACAGGCAGTTTACAGAAGCTGAGAAATATGGCCCCTACCCTGCCGGAGATATTTTCAGATTCCTTTATGCAGAGATGCCTGATGATCTAAGGGAGCAGCAGGCACAATATGAGAGATTCCTCGCATGGAAGAGTACAAAGGTTAAATAATCAATTTTAACGGACACAGAGTATGAAAATAATGAATATGGTCAATGCAATTAACGATGCATTGGATATAAAACTGGGAGAAGATAAAAGCGTTATAGTTTATGGAGAGGATGTGGGTGTTGAGGGTGGAGTCTTTAGGGTAACTGAAGGGCTGCAGAAGAAATATGGAGCAGAGAGAGTCTTTGACACTCCTCTTGCAGAGTCAGGTATTGTGGGGACTGCTGTGGGAATGGCTGTGGCAGGTCTAAGACCTGTAGTGGAGATGCAGTTCTGTGGCTTTATCTATCCTGCTTTCAATCAGATAATAAGTCACGCAAGCAGGATGAGAAACCGCTCGAGAGGTCAGCTTGAGACACCGATGGTTATCAGAATGCCCTATGGAGGGGGTATAAATGCACTTGAACATCACAGTGAAAGTATGGAGGCTATTTTCGGCCACATACCCGGATTAAAGGTGGTCGTGCCATCTACACCTCACGATGCAAAAGGGATGCTTATTGCAGCCATTGAGAGTAATGATACAATCCTTTTCATGGAACCTAAAAGAATATACAGAGCAATTAAACAAGAGGTTGAAGAGGGAAAGTTCTCCATTCCGCTAGGTAAAGCCAGTGTTCTTGCACAGGGAAATGATGTAACAGTTGTAGCTTACGGAGCAATGGTAAGGGAGGTACAAAAGGCAATGCTTATGGCAAAAGAGGCTGGTATAAGTGTAGAACTGATCGATCTGAGATCAATTTACCCGGTTGACAGAGAGACTATTGCAAAGTCTGTAAAGAAGACCGGCAGGATTATAACAGTAACAGAGGGACCGAGAACTTACGGAGTCGGATCAGAAATTTCCCAGATTGCAATTGAGGAGGCATTTCTGCACCTGGAAGCACCACCCTCAAGGGTTTCAGGATATGATGTGATTGTGCCATTGCCTAAGGGAGAGCATCACTACATGCAGGATCCATATAAGATTTTTTATGAGATAGAAAGGATAGTAAAATACTGATATTATGAGATATATATTTAAATTTCCGGATATAGGTGAGGGTCTTGACGAGGGCAGAATAATAGAGTGGCATGTGGAAAAAGGAGGAAGAGTAAAGATGGGAGATCCGCTTTGCACAATGGAAACCGACAAGGTTGTCACAGCTATCCCCTCCCCTAAGGATGGTATTATAGTTGCAAAGTTTGGCAAGCCTGGTGAGACTATTCATGTGGGCAGTGCTCTTGTTGAGATAGAGATAGAAGCTGATTCTTCAGAAAAAGGAGCAGCAGATTCAGTAAAAACAGAGGCAGTGGAGGAAGAGGGAGCAGGAGTAGTTGGCACTCTTGAGGTAGCAGGGAACAACATCGTTCTCTCTGCAAGCAAAGAGGGAGTTTCAGCGACAGAAACCGGAGTTTCCAAAAAGCAGGCAAAAGTTCTTCCACTCCTGTAGCCAGAGCAATGGCCAAAGAGTACGGCTTGGAAATCAATAATTTAAAAGGAAGCGGACCCGGAGGCAGGATAACCAAAGAGGATATCATTAAATATACCCGAGAGAGCTCCCGCCCGGCTGAAGAAAAGGAGACCAGGGTTTCTGTAATTTCTGATTCGCTTGAACCGGTTGAGATTGAGCCTCTGTCACAGACCAGAAAGAGCATAGCCAGGCATATGATTGAGAGTAAGCGGAATGCTGCTCACATGACACTTTTTGAAGAGGTTGAAATTTCTGAACTGGAAAGGATACGCCTTAAATATAAGGAAGAGTTGCTTTCAGGAGGAGTAAAACTGACATATCTACCGTTTGTAGTTAAGGCAGTAGCTGCATCGTTGGCTAAATTCCGCTCCCTCAATGCCGAGATGGATATGGAGGGAGAAAGAATGATATATAAAAGATACTATAACATCGGTATCGCTACAGATACAGAGAGAGGGCTTGTCGTACCCGTAATAAGACATGCAGATAAACTCACTGTAACAGAAATAGCTGCAGAGATCGGAGCATCAGCCGAAAAGGCACGCCAGGGAAAACTTACTTTTGATGATCTGAAAGGCGGAACCTTTTCAATTACCAGTTACGGTAACATTGGAGGTTTATTTGCCGTTCCGGTAATAAACTACCCGCAGGCAGCCATACTGGGTGTTGGCAGAGTGTCAAAGAAACCGGTTGTAAAAGATGATCAGATAGTACCAGGAATTGTAATGCCCCTCTCCCTGAGTGTGGACCACAGGATTGCCGACGGTGGAGAGACAGCAAGGTTTATGAACTCCGTTATAAGCTACCTTTCTGATCCGGTAAAACTGCTTTTTTAAACTAATTGATAAGAGATAATTATGTACGATATTGTAATTATAGGTTCGGGACCGGCGGGTTATGTAGCAGCAATCCGTGCCGGACAGTTGGGACTCAGGTGCGCCATTGTAGAGAAAAACAGCATTGGCGGTATGTGCCTTAACTGGGGATGCATCCCTTCTAAAGCTATGCTTGAAAGTGTAAAGCTTTACCAGAGAATATTAAATGATTCATCCAGGTTTGGGATTGAGGGGATTGAGAAAAAAAACCTGTTGTTTAACTGGAATTCAGCTTTAAAAAGAGCTGTTACGATAGTAAAAAGATTAACAGGAGGAGTGGAATTCCTACTCAAAAAAAACGGTGTGGAGATTATTACCGGAGAAGCAAAAATTGTATCATCCGGTTCAGTCCTGGTGAATAATCAGCTTTTAAAAACCAAAAATATTATAATTGCCACCGGCTCCACCTCCCCTGCTATTGAAACCAATGTGGAGAATCTTGTGGCAGAGCCTCTGTCTCTGTTCACAGAGAGAGATATACCTTCTGATATCGTAGTCAGGGGAAATGGCCCTATTGCCATTGAGCTGGCTCAATTGTTTTCATTTATGGGCCGAAAAGTGACACTTGTATCTGAGAGCGGATTCATTATGCCTAAGGCGGATAACTATATACGGGATTTTATGACAGCCAGGCTTAAAAAAGACAGGATAGATATAATTTATAATCAGGATATTAAATCTGTCAGAGAGAGTTGGAGTGAGGGGATGCTTATACTAGGAGAAAAACAGATCAAATGTGATCTTATTGTAAATGCATCAAAACGAAAAGGTAACATAATAAAATCTGATATTGAGATAGAGACATCCGACGGTTATTATGTAACCGATGACAGGTTTGAAACATCTGTTAAGAATATTTTTGCTGTCGGGGATGTTAACGGTAAATCCTTCTTTGCTCACATCGCATCTGCTCAGGGGCTGAATGTTATCAACCATCTGGCCGGGATTGACCAAAAGCTGGATATGAACAAACTGCCTATGAATATGTACTCAGTACCTGAGGCTGCACAGATAGGCCTAACAATGGAACAGGCAGAGGAGGCCGGATATGAATTAAAGATCAGTGAATTCCCTCTCTCTGCAAACGGAAAGGCACAGACAGAGGGAAATGCCGAGGGTTTTCTCAGACTTATCTCTGAAAAAAGGTTCGGAGAGGTACTTGGAGTTCAGATAATTGCACCTCACGCTACCGATATGATCAATGAAGCTGCAGCATATATGCAGCTGGAGTCCACTGTTTATGACATTGCAAAGACTGTTCACACTCATCCGACAATTTCAGAGGTCTTTATGGAGGCCGGGTTTGAAGCAGTAGATCATGCAATACACAAGTAACAAAATCAGAAGTTGGAACTGGAAGTTAAATA
>JALNXR010000120.1 GCA_023230265.1 Bacteroidales bacterium
CCGCAAGCTCTGCCAATGTTCCTCTTACATTCTGTTCATGCAACTTTGTTAGCTCCCTGGATACAGATGCCTCCCTCCCGGGGCCGAATTGATCTCTTAACTGCTCTAGGGTTTTTACAAGCCTGTAGGGTGATTCGTAAAAAATCAGGGTTCGCACCTCCGAGGAGAGCTCCTTTATTCTTTTTGCCCTGCCTTTCTTAAGAGGCAGAAAACCCTCAAAACAGAATCTGTCGCATGGAAAGCCGGAGTTGACCAGAGCAGGAACAAAAGCTGTAGCTCCCGGAAGTGTCTCAACATCTATCCCTTCCATCCTGCACACCCTTACCAGCAAAAATCCCGGATCTGAGATCCCTGGAGTTCCGGCATCACTTATCAGTGCAATCTTTTCCCCCGATTTTAGTCTGGATATCAAAGATGATAAATTTTTATGTTCGTTGAACTTGTGGTAGGACTCCATATGAGTCTTAATACCATACCTTGCAAAAAGTACTGAACTTGTTCTGGTGTCCTCCGCCAGTACCGTATCTGCTTCACCAAGTATTTTTAATGCCCTTAAAGTTATGTCTTCGAGGTTCCCTATTGGTGTTGGCACTATGTACAGTTTCCCGCTCTCCATTATAATCCGGTTTTGGATATGTTTAATATCAGCAGAACTTTCTTCTCACAGCCATATAGAAACGGTAAACAGCAGCGGAATCCTCATCCCAGTCCGGAAAGGAGGCTCTGGTATATTCCAGAACCTGGGGAAAAGTGTACATCTGGTCAATTTTTTCCAGACTCAACCGGTATTGCTGAGAGTCGTCGTTGAAAAGTTCGTTTAAGAACAGCAGTTTATCATTGAGGGTTATTGCCTGGTTAATGGTTTCAATTTTATGTCCGGGATTATCAGTCAGCCACTCAGGATCTTTTCCCCTGGCTGAATCAAGGATAGAGATACCATTCTCTATAATGAATTCCATATCCATATCCTGATCCTGATCCTGATCCATATCCTGATCCTCCTCCACCGCCAGGTTCTCCTGAACCGGATGGCTGTTCTCTGATCCGGGTATAAAAGCCTTTGAGATGTTGAGAGTTACATCAGAAAAGGATCTTTTTAGCTCTGCCATTGATTGATTGAGCCTCACAATCTCCTCATTTTTTGCAGCGAGCATCTTTTCCAGATCCTCTCTCTTTATAAATTCATCCTGCCTTGCCCTTATATATTCTGTATATATTGTATTGAGTTTTTGCTTTATACTGTCAGCTGCAATATTCAGCTCTTCCCAAACAAGAGGTGTTAAATTCCCGTTACTTTCAAGGTGCTCAAGGTCTTTTACAAATCCGGAAATAATTATCTTAATTTCTGATATTTTATTACTTATTGACATCCGTACTTTTTTTAACTTTGTACCGGACACAAAAATAGCTAAAATGTTTCTTGAAAGCGCAAAAAAATCCGGGTGTATTGAGGTAATCTGCGGATCTATGTTCTCCGGAAAAACAGAAGAACTAATAAGACGTCTCAAAAGAGCAAAATTTGCAAATCAGAGAGTTGAAATTTTCAAACCCAAAATTGATGTCAGGTATTCAGAAGAGGAGGTTGTCTCTCATGATGCCAACACAATAAGATCCACGCCTGTGGATTCTCCGGGAAGCATTTTACTGTATGCTTCTGATGTTGATGTAGTTGGTATTGACGAGGCTCAGTTTTTTGATAACAGTATCGTGGATGTATGCCGGCAACTTGCCGGTTCCGGAGTCAGGGTGATTGTAGCGGGATTGGATATGGATTATCTGGGAAATCCTTTCGGTCCGGTTCCGGAATTAATGGCTGTCGCCGAATATGTGTCTAAGGTACATGCCATTTGTGTAAAATGCGGTGACCTGGCAAATCACTCACACAGATTAACAAAAAGCGACAAACTGGTTATGCTAGGTGAAAAAGAGACCTATGAACCAGTTTGCCGCCATTGTTTTAACGGACTCAGAAAGAGTATTACTGAGTAACTTCTGCGGGCTTGCGGGTAAGGATTGCTTTACCTTTATGAGTTACGGTTGTAGCAGCATTAACTGCATTGAAATTTACTGTAAGTGATTCAGCAGCAATAAACATATCTCCGGTGAGATCCATTGTCTCTTTAGGACATGCCATTGAACCGGTAAATGTCACAGCTTCTCCGTTTACAACGGCAACACCACCGAGTGTGATAACAGTGGAATCGGTAACCTTGATAGTTGCAGTAAATGTGGAATCTGCAAGATAATCAAGTTCTACAGGAGCAACAAATGTCTGCTCAACCTGGCTTCCGGTTGAATCAACAACAGTGATCTTAACTGAGTCTAGTCCGGTCCACTGTCCAACCAGCTGCTCTGAAACAGGTTTAGCTTTAGGTCCGCATGATGCGAGTGCCGCAACAACAGCAGCAACTCCAAAAAATGTTCTTAATTTCATCTTATAAAGTGTTTTAGGTTTGAATCCGAATTTCGGCGCAAATGTATAAAGTTTTTCAATACATAGAATACTTTTTTTAACATTTTATAACTTTGCATTTCAAAAATTATTCAAATGATACATTCTCAATTTTTAGTAAGCCGTTCCAATCTTTTCCATAACTTCAGTTTTTTTAAGTCAAAACTCTATCAATCAACAAAATTACTGGTCATGGTTAAGGCCAATGCTTATGGTCACGGTGATATTGAATGCTCAAAGTTGATGGAGGAGTTCGGTGCAGATTACCTGGGGGTAGCTCTGCCGGAAGAGGGAATCAAACTCAAAAATAACGGCATAAACTTACCAATTATAATTCTTAGTCCCGGAATTGACAATTTCGCAGAGATTTTAAAATGGGATCTTGAGCCAAGTATAACTGATTTTGAAGTGTTAAACTCATTTATACGCACTATTGACAATTTAAATCCTGGCTCCTGTAATATTCACATCAAGCTTGATAGCGGAATGAACCGTCTTGGTTTCAAAACAGATCAGTTAGAGATTATTACAGATTTTATAAACAGATATCCTCAGGTAAGGGTAAAATCTCTTTTTAGCCATCTTGCAGCCGCAGAAGATCAAAAACATGATGAATTCACTCTTGGTCAGATTAATTTGTTCTCAGAAATGTGTGATCAGATAGAGAAGAAAATCTCATACCGCCCATTCAGACATATTCTCAATTCGACTGGTACAGAAAGATTTCCTTCTGCACAAATGGATATGGTCAGGTTGGGAGTGGGTATCTACGGAACAAGCTTTGTGGACAGTCGCTCATTAAAAGCTGCAGGGTCACTCAGAGCTCCCATAGTACATATACACACAGTTAAAGACGGGACGATAGGATATGGCAGATACGGCGTCGCCGGTTCAGAGGGAAAAAGCATTGCAGTTATTCCTTTGGGTTACGCCGATGGTATTGACAGACATCTGGGAAGGGGTGCTGCAAGTTTTTTACTCAATGGGCATAGAGTCCCCACTATTGGTAATATTTGTATGGATTGTACTCTTTTGGATATAACCGGAGTGGAAGCAAAAATCGGGGATCCTGTGACTCTTTTCGGAGAAGATCCGACAGTTTACGAACTGGCAGAAATACTGGGAACTATAACCTATGAGATATATACCTCTGTTCACCCCAGGGTTGCCCGGATTGTGGTTCCCTGATGCATAATCTTGCATATCAGTTCTGTGAGAAGCTCACCATCTTCTGCCTCTCCCCTGCTTCCGCTCTTGCTCATGGAGTCATATCTCCTGATCAGAGAGATCACCTCTATACATCCGGGAAGGGGATATATCTGAGCACTCCTCTCAAGCTCCTTTGCCTCCGAGGGCCAGGCACCCGTTGCCTTTAGAAAATATGGTGAAGATGTACTCTTTCCGCTTTTGATGTAGGCATGATACTTAAGAAGTTTTGAGAACTGATAAAAGAGGGCAGCAAAAGTGAGCACATTGGGATACTGTTTTGAATGCTTTCCAAAATGGGTTGCTATTCTGACGGCTTTATAAGTGTCCCGGGCAGAGACAGCCTTAGCAAGTTCAAAGGTGTTGAACTCCCTGCTGATTCCGGTGTTCTCCTCAACATCGGTAATTGTAATTCTTTCATTTGAGCCAATATGGGTGATAAGTTTGTCCAGCTCTTTTGCAACCTTTCTCAACTCAGTCCCGCAGTGTTCGGCAAGTAGTTCTGAGGCCTGCCGGTCTATACTCCGTCCTCTTTTATTTACATAATCCTCAATCCAGGGGGTAAGCTGATACTCTCTCAGGGCAGAACTCTCCAGAACTGTAGCATTTTTCAGAGCTGTTTTGTAGAGTGAACCTCTCTTGTCCAAGGATTTCCCTGTAAGAGATATCACCAGTACTGTAGATGGAAAAGGGTTGCTAAAATAATGGATCAGGTCGTCAATATGATCCAGCAATTGAGCCTCCTTAACTATCACCACCTGTCTGGCGGCCATCATCGGATATCTTCTGGCAGCCTCGGTTATTCTGACTGCATCTGTCTCCGGCCCGTACATTGTCAGGAGATTAAAATCCCTCTCATGCGGGGCCAAAGCTTTGGCTGCAATCTTTTCTGTGATAATATCAGAGTAGTAAGGCTCTTCTCCCATAAGCACATAAAGAGGAGCTATCTCCCCTGCGGAGATCTCCCTGATTATATCATCAAAGGTTTTACCCCTGTCCCTGTTTGACTCTTTTGCCATCTTCTTTAACGGCTAAATTATGGAAAAAAAGGAAACCCGGCAAATTTTGTATCTTTGCCTTGCAGTGAATTACTGATGAAAAATTCCATATTTGATCCGGTTAGAAAAAAGAGAGTGGCCTGCACCCCGGAAGAGGAGGTGAGACAGCAGCTGATAGCTTACCTGAGGGACGGGCTGGGATATCCGGAGAGCCATATGAGCTGCGAGTATCCCCTTAAAAGGGGAAAGAAAAGCTACCGGGGGGATCTGGTGATTTTTGGCAACAGGATGGAACCCTATCTGCTTGCTGAGTGCAAGGCTCCGGGTGTAAAACTTAACATAGATGTCTTTGAGCAGATTATCAGATACAACCATATGTTAAAGGTTAAATATCTTATGGTTACTAACGGCGAAACCAGCTATTGTGCTGTATATGATTCGCTTGAAAACAAGTATAAATTTATTGGTGAGATACCTGAATTTGATGGATTTTCTTAACAAAAAAATATTTAAAATCATAGCGGAAGAGGCTGAGTTTTTAAATGTAAGGGCTTATGTTATTGGCGGCTATGTAAGAGATTGCTTTCTGCAGAGAAAAAGTAAGGATATTGATATAGTTGCAGAAGGCAGCGGAATTGAGCTGGCTGAGAGAGTGGCTGCCAGGCTTGGTGTCAGGATTACTGTATTTAAAAACTTTGGCACAGCCATGCTTAAATCCGGAAATACCGAGATAGAATTCGTAGGTGCAAGAAGGGAGTCATACCGTTCTGATTCCAGGAAACCGATTGTGGAGGATGGATCTCTGGAGGATGATCAGCTCAGAAGGGATTTTACTATTAACGCTCTTGCTTTCAGTCTGCAAAAGGAGGAGTTCGGGAATTTGATTGACCCCTTTGGAGGGGTGCGGGATCTGCAGGCTGGTATTATCAGGACACCTCTGGATCCTGATATAACCTATAGTGACGATCCTCTCAGAATGATAAGAGCCATACGCTTTGCCACGCAACTTGGTTTTACAATTCACAATGAGTCAATTGAATCTATCAAAAGGAACCGGGAGAGGATAAAGATTTTGTCCGTAGAGAGAATCACTGATGAGCTGAACAAGATTATGCTGGCCTCCAAACCCTCTGTTGGATGGTACCTTCTTGAGAGCACCGGCTTGCTGGATTATATACTTCCCCAACTTGGAAATCTCAGGGGTGTGGAGAGCATAGAAGGGAGGGAGCACAAGGATAATTTCTCCCACACATTGCAGGTTCTGGACAACATTGCTGCCTCAGGTGACAATCTATGGCTCAGATGGGCTGCTCTTCTGCATGACATTGCCAAGCCTTTGACTAAGAGTTATGAACCCGGGACCGGATGGACATTTCACGGCCATGAATTTCTCGGGGCAAAAATGGTACCGGCCATTTTCAGACAACTTAAACTTCCCGCAAATGAAAAGATGAAGTATGTTCAGAAGCTTGTACTGCTTCATCTCAGGCCGATCTCCCTTGTACAGGAGGAGGTTACAGATTCAGCAGTGAGAAGATTGCTCTTTGACGCGGGAGACGATATTGATGACCTTATGCTCTTGTGTGAGGCTGATGTCACTTCCAAAAACGAGAAGAGGGCTAAAAAGCATCTTTCAAATTTCACACTGGTAAGAAACAAACTTATTGAGGTAGAGGCTAAGGATGCTGTGAGAAACTTTAAAAATCCGATTACCGGGGAGTATATTATGGAATACTACTCTATACCTCCGGGGAGAATTGTCGGGGAGATAAAGGAGTATATCAAGAATGCCATTCTGGATGGAATTATCCCCAACGATTTTGAGGCTGCTAAAGAGCTTATGGAGAGGCGTGCGTCAGAACTGGGGCTCAATGCCGTTAAAGATACCCCTGGTAACT
>JALNXR010000121.1 GCA_023230265.1 Bacteroidales bacterium
TCTGGGAGGCACTTCGTCCCCCATCAACATAGAAAAAATTCTGTCAGCTTCAGCTGCATTGTCGATTGTAACCTGTCTGAGCAGCCTGGTATCAGGATTCATGGTTGTATCCCAAAGCTGGACTGCATTCATCTCGCCCAGACCTTTGTATCTCTGAACATGCACTCCGGTCTCCTTACCCTGTCCGATCCTGTCAATTGCTGCTTTTCTCTCCTCCTCTGTCCAGCAGTATTGCTCCTGTTTACCTTTTCTGACAAGATAGAGAGGAGGTGTTGCAATATAGACATAGCCGTTCTTTATAAGATCCTGCATATGTCTGAAGAAGAAAGTAAGTATAAGTGTGGCAATATGGCTTCCGTCCACATCAGCATCTGTCATTATAATTACTTTATGGTATCTGAGTTTTGAGAGATTAAGAGCTTTGCTGTCCTCTTCTGTACCAATGGTAACCCCGAGTGCAGTAAAGATGTTGCGGATCTCCTCACTCTCGAAAACCTTGTGCTCCATCGCCTTCTCCACGTTGAGTATCTTTCCCCTCAGAGGAAGTATAGCCTGATACATTCTGTCCCTTCCTGTTTTGGCAGTTCCTCCTGCAGAGTCCCCCTCTACCAGGAATATCTCGCATTTGGACGGATCCCTGTCTGTACAGTCAGCAAGTTTTCCGGGCAGTCCTGAACCGGACATTACGGTCTTTCTCTGAACCAGTTCCCTGGCTTTACGGGCAGCATGTCTGGCTGTTGCAGCAAGTATGACTTTGTCAATTATGTTTCTTGCATCTTTTGGATTCTCCTCCAGATAGTTGTCGAGGGCCATTGAGGTTGCCTGGGAAACAGCCGCCATCACCTCGGAGTTGCCGAGTTTTGTTTTGGTCTGTCCTTCAAACTGAGGTTCTGCTACCTTTACTGAGATGATAGCAGTGAGTCCCTCCCTGAAATCTGCTGCATCTATCTCGAATTTGAGTTTGGAGAGCATTCCGTTTTTCTCGGCAAAATTTTTAAGAGTTGTGGTAAGTCCCCGTCTGAACCCAGAGAGGTGTGTTCCCCCCTCAATGGTGTTGATGTTGTTAACGTAGGAGTGAATGTTCTCTGAAAAACCTGTGTTGTATTGCATTGCAATTTCTATTGGAATACCGGTTTTGTCGGTTTCCAGGTATATAGGCTTTTCTGTGAGCTTATCTCTTGTCCCGTCTAAATATTGTACAAATTCCATAAGACCGTACTCGGAGAAGAATATCTCTTTTTTGCCAGATTTTCTCTCTCCTTTCACATCACCGTTATCGTTGGTATCTCCGTTTTCGTTTCCATCACCGTTCCCGTTTGAAAGATCATCCTGATTATCCCTCAAATCGTTTAGAGAGAGCTTAATACCCTTGTTGAGATATGCCAGTTCCCTCAGACGGGTGGCAAGAATCTCGTAGTTGTACTCAGTTCCCAATGTGAATATCTCCTTATCCGGAAGGAAAGTAATGATAGTACCTGTCCTGTCAGACTCGGAAACTTCCCTTACCGGGTAGAGAGGGACTCCCTTTTCGTACTCCTGCATAAAGCACTTACCGTCCCGGTGGATCTCTGCGGTCATATGTGCGGAGAGGGCATTTACACATGAAACACCTACTCCGTGAAGACCACCTGATACCTTGTATGAATCTTTACTGAATTTTCCTCCTGCGTGCAGAACTGTCAGCACCACCTCCAGAGCAGATCTTCCCTCTTTTTCGTGTATGCCGGTTGGAATTCCACGTCCGTTGTCCATAACTGTTACCGAGTTGTCCGGATTAATCGTTACCTCGATATCGGTGCAGTATCCTGCCAGTGCTTCATCTATCGAATTGTCAACTACCTCATAGACAAGATGGTGTAATCCCCTGGATCCTATGTCCCCGATATACATGGAGGGCCTTTTCCTGACTGCCTCCAAACCTTCAAGCACCTGAATGTTATCTGCGGTGTAGTGATTACCCGCAGTTTTAGGCTCAATTTCGCTCATCGTTTGTTTATCAATTTTTAGAAAAACAAAGTAAGAAAAAAAAGATGAATAAACCTAATAAAAAAGAGAAAAATTACACTCAGTTTATGATCTCTAAATTGCTGTATCTTAGAGAGTAAGCCTAATGCCTGCACCTGCCCCCGTGCCTGGCGATCCATATAGGGGATAAAATGTGTAGTTTGTATTTAATATATTGTTAATCAATATATAAAAAGACACCTGTTTGTTCAGGGCATAGGTCAGATTAAGGTTGAGCAGGGCAGAGGGCTCCAATTTGGTCAGGTGAGCAGAGGCAACTCCGTTATAAGGGTGATACCAGAGCAGTGTGGAGGATCCTGCTTTGTAGTCAAAATCTACACCTGCTATAATCCTGTTTCTCCAGCTGTAACGGGCAAAACCTTTGATACGGAATGGGGGCAGATTATATACTGCAGATGAGTCCCGGTTTCTGTAACTGCTGTACTCAAAACTTGTTCCGGTTTCCAGGTTTTTGGATTTCCAAGAAAAGTCACCGCCGAAACCGTATTCAGACATATCCTTGTACAGTGTCCTGAATGTATTGAGAGGGCCTGCCCAAATATCGGACATATGAATATAGGTAAGCTGGTTTGTATACCGGTTGTACCCTCCCCATATATCGAATGAGAGGCGGTCAGATATCTGCCCTCTGGCTCCGAATCTTGCGATCAGGGGTTCTTCTGTGTTCCTGATATCAATATTGGATGTTATCCAGGGATTTTCTGCCAGCATGCTCTGATAGGTTCTGAAGTTGTTTTTTCCGTCTGCCAAAGCATAGAGCCAGAGCACATCCTTCGCAGCTTCGTAGGAGAGCTTTCCGCTAAAAAAAATATTGAAGGTCTCAACTGAAGGGTCTACAGATTTGTTGAATTTTGCGCCGATTTCAAAAACCCAGTTACCTCTGTTAAAGAGATAATATGGATGGACCTCAAGATCGTACCTGTTTAGTTGGGAGGTGTTTACGCTATTTGATGCCTTGTAACTGATCCCGGTGATAAAGCGGTGATGAGTGGCAAAAATATAACCGAGAGAACCTGAAATATTCAGGTAATTCTCCATGTAGTCAGGATTGTCATTAATGAGCTCTGCCGGAACAGAGGAGAGGAGTGGCCGGTATGAGGGTTTATCATGGAGATATCCGTACCGGAAGGATGCCCTGTAATAGAAGGGAGTCTCTGTACCGTTAAGGGATTCGAGGTGAACTCCGGCATTTATGTTGTTATATTTATGGGAAAGAGTATCCATCATAAAACCAAGGGTGTATTTCCTTGGAAGTGTCTGAAAAACAGGTTCCCAGATCTCCTGGTAGGAGTTTGGCATGGGATAGGTAACCTGGTCTCTTACAGGATCATAACCATAATAGGTGAAAAAATTCCTGTTGTAATCAAGGTTTAAAGAGATTCGTCCTCCTTTGTAGTCATAACCGAAACCAACTCCGATACTGTTTTTTACAGATGGTGCTGATACCTTCTGATCACCTCTTACAAGCTCTCCGTTCTTCTCCTCTATCAGTCTGATCTTATCCAGATATGAATTGTTTCTTGCATAGAAAATCAGAGAGAGAGAGGGAGGGAGACTGGGTTGAACAAATATGTCTGCATAGGGATTGAATGGCATATTGATCCCTCCTGCAGCAAAAAAAAGAGGCTGTTCAGGAGACACTGAGGGGATAGGAGGAGCCGATGTAACCGGGAAAAATTCGTAAAGATTGGTTATAGGTTTGTCAAATATTGAGTATTTAAAATTGAGATTGAATTTTCCGATGGAATCATCAAACACTGTTCTGAGTTTTCCCTTTTGAATCTCAAGCAGATTAACATCAAAATCTCTTTTGACCTCAAGAGTCGGATCAATTTTCTGTTGCGCAGTCAAAGCTGTTGCAAAAGAGATTGTTACTATAGTAAATGATATATGTTTTAGTAATTTCATATTTTAATCCTATTCTCTGTTTCTAATCTTATCGAGTCTGATCTTTATCTGTTCGGCAATGTCATCTTCTGTTCCTGATTCATAGGATTCGAGAATGCTTTTGAATGTCGCCTCAGCCTGCTCCCAGTTTTCACGTTCTGCGTAGCTGTCTCCAAGCAGTATGTAACTTTTTGCCAGCCAATACCTCTGGGGTGTTCCGGAATCTGATAGGGCAAAAACCTCTTTCTCTACAGAATCAAAATCACCATTGTCAAAATGGTTGGAAATTATCAGATAGGCACACTCAGCACCCTGTGGAGTCATTTTATTCTTTGACAACTCTCTGAGCAACGGTATTGCTTTTGCTCTCTCTCCCAGCAGATAAAATGATTTTGCAGTAATGTATTTAACCTGTTCAAGCTCCTGCCCCGACAGATTGAACCTGGGGGCGTTTTCTGATTCTGCCAGGGAGTTCTCGTATTGTCTGAGCATAAAGAAAGAGTTGAGTTTACCGAGGTATGCCTCTTTTTTATTATTATCCAGGGCAGCAATCATACTTAGGGTAGAGTAACCTTTTAATGCTTCCTGATAATCCTGAAGAGAGTAGGATATCCTTGCATAATTGAGTGTTGCAAGCTCGGAGAAGGAGCCTGTTCCCTTTTCCATGACCTTTAGGAATGCATCTCTTGCCTGTTCCGGCTTTGACAGCTTTTGCAGTGACTCTCCAAGATAGAAGGAGGCTTGTGTACTTTTGCTGCCATCCGGGTACCTGTTTAAAAATGAGATCAGGGAAGCTGCTGCTGAGGGGTAATTCCCCGAGAGGTAGAGCTTTTCAGAAGAGTTGAATATCATGACTTCCCTTTCGTCAGGACTCTTGGAAGATGAAATACCCAGTTTGTCTATAAAAGCAAGGTACTGGTCTGCCTCTCCTCTCTCCTGGTAGATGTTTTCAAGGCCTGCCAATGCACTCTGGGCTTCGGGAGACATAGGACTCTCTTCCAGTATCTTCTTATAAAACTCAATCGCCTTGTCAGTCTGGTTACTGTTAAAACTGACAAGCCCCATCTCCAGTAGCGATTTTGTGTAATAGTCAGTCTCCCTGAAGTCATTTGCAAGCTCTGAAAAACACTCCATAGCCCTTGAGTTCTCTCCGTTTTGAACCAATGTTCTTCCCAGTTCGTAGAGTGCCTCCGGGTAATAACGGATTTTATTCTTCTCTCTTACCACCTCCTCCAGAGTCTCTATCTTGTTCCGGTCTTCGCCAAGAAGACCATAGGAGATTGCCATCTGATATCTGGCATAAGTATTTTCCTGATTATCATTGCTTTTTACCTCTCTGTACCATTCAACGGCAGATCTGTAATCTCTCTGCATAAAGTGGCAGTCTCCGAGTCTCAGCCTGGTTTCATTTAAAAAGCCGGCATTGCCTCCGGGTGAAGAGAGAAACTTGCTGTACCACTCCTGAGCTTTCCGGAAATCTGCAAGTTTGAAATATCCGTATGCAAGATTGAAAACAGCAAGGGGATACACAGAACTCCTTCTGAATCCGGGATTGTTTGTGACAAGCTCCCGGTTAATGTCTGCCGAGCTCCGGAAATTATTATCCCTGTAATAGGATTCTGCCAGCCAGAAGTTGGCAAGATCCCTGAGTTCGCTGTTGTAGCCTGAATTATCCAGGGATTGTCTGAGATAGGCAACCGATTCCCGGTAACTTCCCAGATCGATAAGCTCAAGCCCCCTGAGAAATGATGCCTTCTGGAGATTCTGTACATTTTCGGGAGAGGGGCCCCTGATAAGGGAGAGGGCCTCTACGGCTAATCTATAGTTCTTATTTACAAGATAATAGCTTGCAATATAGTTTTGTATTTCATTGAACTTTGAATCCGGAGGGGTATATATAGAGAGATAACTGCGGAACTGTGAAATATCCGAATTGAGATCAAAAGAGAGTTTGGCATAATTAAAAAACGCATCCTCTTTTATCAGTTGATCCCACTCCATCTCAGAAGCTTTCTTAAAGGAGAGCAGAGCCTGCTGCTTATTTTTTATCTCGGTGTAGCAATAGCCAAGATGATAATTGGCATTCTGAGCAAGACTGTCATCTTCCTGGGCTACTGTTGTAAAGGATTCTGCAGCTATCCGGAAGTTCCTGAGCCTGAAGGATATTGTTCCCATATAGTAGGTGTCTCTCCTGCTTAGTTCTCCGGATGTGAGTGTGTACCTCTCAAAATAGAAACGTGCTTTTTCCGGCTCTCCGTTAGCAAAGAAGGCTTCTGAAAGGACTCTGGCACACCTTCCCTTATGCTCTCCGGAAAGCTTATTGTAAAGATCTTCGCCCTGGGATATCACCAGATCATATTTTTTAAGCATGAAATTGGATTCAAGAGTGTAGTACCCGGCCAGAAGTGAAAATTGCGGATCATCCTTAATTATGGAAAATTTCTCTATTGCAGGGGCAAACCGGTTCATACTGTAATGAATATGACCGGCGTAGTAAGTTGAGGGATTTTTGTAACGGCTGTAAGGTGCATTGACGATTTTCTCAAAGAGTTCAAGGGCAGGTCTGTATTTCCCGGTTTGCATCAGCGTGTATCCCAATTTAAAGTCATACTCAGTTCTCTCT
>JALNXR010000122.1 GCA_023230265.1 Bacteroidales bacterium
GAACACGGTTCTAAGGCCTATCTTGTAAACACTGGCTGGAACGGTACAGGAAAGAGAATATCTATCAGGGACACCAGAGCAATAATCGATGCAATTATTGACGGTTCAATCGAAAACGCCCCAACTGCATGGATCCCGGTACTCAACCTTACCATACCCCTTAAATTAAAGAATGTGTCAGAGGGTATTCTGGATCCAAGAGACACCTACAGCGATAAAGAGGAGTGGTTAAACAAGGCAAAAACATTAGCTGCCAAATACATAAAGAACTTTGAACAATATTGTGACAATGAAGCTGCCAAGGCTTTGATACCTTCCGGACCTCAACTATAGATGACTGTTAATTTTATTTTATATGAAAAAAATTGCAATTCCCGCAATGTTACTGGTGTTATTAACCAGCTGCGGAATAGATGACCAGATGAAACTACAGGAGATTATTACTTCAACCCAGGAGATGGTACAGCCTGTTGCAAAAGAATCTGCAACAGCATACTGGAATGCAACCACAAGCGGTGATCCGGCTGAGTATGAGAAATATTCTCAGGCGAACATGAAAATCACACAGATTTTCTCTGACAAAGAGGTATTTGAACAGCTTAAACAGATTAAGGAGAGAGGTAAGATCAAAGACTCTCTGTTAAACAGGCAACTGACAATACTTTACAACTCTTTCCTTGCAAACCAGGCTGACACATCTCTTCTGAATTCAATCATAAGAAAAAGTTCAGCGTTGGAACAGAAGTATGCCGAATACAGATCAAATTTTAAGGGTAAGCTTATTACTGATAATGAAGTGGAGAATATTTTGCAGAATTCGGTAAACAATAAGGATCTTCAGGAGGTGTGGCTTGCTCACAAATCCATAGGGGATGTTGTTGCACAGGATATTATTGAACTGGTTAAGCTTCGCAACGAAGTTGCAAAATCCCTTGGATTTGAAAATTATCACACCATGTCACTTGAACTCTCCGGGCAAAACCCTCAGGAGATTTCAGCCATATTTGACGAACTTGATTCTCTTACAAAAGATTGTTTTTCATCTCTGAAATCTGAGATGGATGTTGCATTCTCAAAAAGGTATGGAGTGAAACAGGAAGTGCTTATGCCATGGCATTACCAGGGAAGATATTTCCAGGAATCTCCTAAACTCTACCCTGTAGATCTTGACGGATACTACAAAGGAAAAGATGTGGCAAAACTGACTTCTGATTTTTATCAGAGTATAGGGCTGGATATTACCAAAGTGCTCGCAAACAGTGATCTGTATGAAAAGCCCAAGAAGAATCAGCATGCATATTGCATTGATATTGACTCGGAAGGAGACATCAGAGTACTGGCTAATATTACAGATAACGAACAGTGGATGGGAACAATGCTTCATGAATTCGGACATTCAGTGTATTCAATTGGTCATGACGATCCTTCTAACCCTTATTTTCTCAGAAATTCAGCTCACACTTTCACGACAGAAGCTGTTGCTATGATCTTTGGAAGATTGTCACGCAATCCTCTCTGGATGCAGAAGATGCTAGGCTTCTCCGATCAGGAGAGAGAGAAAATCTCTGAAAACTGCTACAAATCACTAAGGTTGCAACAACTGGTATTCAGCCGTTGGACACAGGTAGTCTACAGATTTGAAAAAGAGATGTATGCAAATCCCGATCAGGACCTGAACTCACTCTGGTGGAATCTTGTCGAAAAATATCAGATGCTAAAAAAACCTGCTGACAGAAACGCTCCTGACTGGGCATCAAAAATCCATCTTGCACTCTATCCCTGCTATTACCATAATTATCAACTCGGTGAACTATTTGCATCCCAGATGCACTATTATATAGTTGATAACATTACAAAGAGCGGAGATTACAAAAACGAACCCTACAACGGAAATACTGAGATCGGCTCATGGATGTCAGAAAAGGTTTTCAGGCCAGGAATGAGATATGAATGGAATGATATGATAGAGAGAGCTACCGGAGAGAAACTCACTGCCCGTTACTATGCAAAACAGTTTGTAGAGTAATCATATTTCTTTATAGAAGAGAGTCTGTCTTGGCAGGCACTCAATATTCAGATTATCTTTAATATTGATCCCGGATTTGTTCAGATAACCACTAACGGTTTTGTATGCAACTCCGGGATCATTGTTTTTCTCACTCAGGTGACACATGAAAATGTTTCTCAGTTCCGGATGACAGATCCGACTTAATGCAAGAGCAGTCTGATCGTTGCTAAGGTGTCCGTTTCCTCCTCTTATCCTCTCCTTTAGATAGCGGGGATACTCTCCATCCATCAGCATGTTCATGTCGTAATTTGCCTCAAAAACCAGATGGTTGGCCATTCTGGAATACCTGATAACATCTTCTGTAATCCTACCTATGTCTGTCACTATTGTGAATCTTTCACCAAAAAAATCAATATGATATCCCACAGTCTCAGTGGCATCATGTGGAACTGAGAATGGAATGAATTCCACCCCTTCCTTCTCATAATTTTCTCCTGGAATGACCTCCTGGACGAGCCCGCTGAGAAATCCGGCAGTGCAGGGATGATAATCAAGAGATTTGTGTACAGCCGGAGTGGCAATTACCGGAATTGAGTTTCTGAAAGCTATAGATCCCAAATGTTTGATATGGTCAATGTGATCGTGAGTAACCAGAATAAAAGAGATATCTTTAACAGCAACGCCAATTTCAGATAACCTCTTTTTTAAAGTTCTGAATCCTATGCCTGCATCAATTATAATTGTTGTCTTATCATTTGCAATACAGTAACAATTTCCGTTACTCCCGCTGGAGAGACTTGCAAATCTTATCATACAACACCGGTTACTGAGTTAAACAGATCGGAGTCGTAATCTGTATGTAAAGTTTTTATTCCCAGAGAGGATGCAGAAATTATGTTAGCAGGACTGTCATCACAGAAAAGGGTTTCAGATGCCTCTGCTCCCTCCCTTGCCAAAACCTCCATAAAAATTACTGGATCAGGTTTAACCATTCCCATCTGGTATGACAGGTGGATGTTGTCAAAGTAATCTTCAAATTCGGTACCGGATAGCCGGAAAAGCTCCCTGACCCTCATGACAGCAATAGTATTCGTATTGCTGAGAAGTGACAGTTTATATCTTTTTCTAAGTTCTCTTAGAGAATTAAACTTTTCCTGTGAAATTTCAGATAAGAAATCACCCATAGCATTATCTATCTCCTTGTCGGTTACATCATTCTTAATATTGCTTCTGATAATGTTTCTGAACTCCTGCTCCGGGATGTTCCCCTTCTCAAAATCGAGAAAGAAATCCTTTTGCAAATAATTATCCAGTACAGAGCCGAAATTTTCATATCCTATCTTTCTGAATGATTCCACACACATGGCTCTGTCAAGCTTTACAATAACCCCTCCAAGGTCAAGCACTACATTTTTGATCATATATTTGAAAAGTCATAGGGATAACGGTATATACCCCTTTCTGTTATTATTGCTGTAATCATCTCTGCCTTAGTAATGTCAAAAGCAGGATTGTAAACCTTAATTTTTTCAGGAGCCACTCTCTCCTTAAACCACATCTCAGTAACCTCTCTCTTATCCCTCTCTTCAATCACCACAGATTCTCCGTCGGGTGCACTTTTGTCAACAGTAGAGAGAGGTCCCAGAATATAAAAAGGGATTTTGTAATGACTGGCAAGAATGGCCAGGTTTGATGTACCTATTTTGTTTGCAACATCACCATTTGCAGCTATCCTGTCACACCCTGTCATCACTGCATTGATCTCTCCTTTAGCCATCAGGGATGCGGCAGCATTATCACACAAAAGAGTCACATCTGCCCCTGCCTTTGTCAGTTCATAAGCGGTCAGCCTTGCTCCCTGAAGTAAAGGTCTGGTCTCTGTGGAGTAAATTCTTAATCCATAATTCCTCTCAAGTGCGAGGTAAAGAGGAGACAAAGCTGTCCCAAAACCTGGAGCTGCCAGTTTTCCGGCGTTACAGTGAGTAAGAACACCCCATCCAGGTTTAAGAAGAGATAGTCCTGATTCACCTATTTTTCCTGATGCCTCTGACTCCTCTTTTTCAATTTTAGAGGCTTCTGCGTACATGAGTTCCAAAATTGTCTCAGATGAAATATTATTTACCGATAAAGCACTTATCATAACACTTCTGAGCCGGTTGAGAGTGATTGTGGGATTAACTGCAGTCGGCCTGGCAGATTCAAAATAGTAAATAATTCTCTCGGATTTTCTAAAAAAATCCATCGGAGGATTCTGGGTATATTCACTCATTACCACACATAGTCCGTATGCTGCAGCAAGGCCAAGTGCAGGCGCACCCCTCACCTTCAAAGATTGAATTGCTTCAAAAATTTCCTCTTTGGTCTTAAGTTCAAGAAATAGCTCTTTATTTGGCAGTAGTCTCTGATCCAGGACAATCAGGCTTTTTCTGTCATCACTCAGACTCAGCGGTTTTAATGGTTGAGCAAAGTTCATTTAAAAAATTTATTTTTAATCTCTTTAAGTCTCTCTTTATCTATATTATTAAGAAAATTAAGTGCATCTCCCCTGCACCCTGCAAGATGGTAGAGCTTTGACTGGCTCTCAAGCACCTCACACCTGAACCAAGCCTCTTTTAATGAGCTTCCGGAGGTAATTGCACCGTGATTTTTTAAAACAAGTACATCCAGGGAAGAGTTCACTGATCCGATATAATCAGATAAATCCTTTGAACCCGGCAACAAAAAGGGTATTACCGAAATATCTCCTGCCCAGATAAATGCTTCGGGAGTAAGGGGCTCCAAAGGGAAAAAATCAGTGCAGGCAAAAGAGAGAGTATAAGGAGGATGGGAATGAATCACCGCTTTTATTGCAGGGTCTCGTCTGTATATGGCAAGATGTGTAGAAAATTCAGAACTGATTTTATAGTCAAAATTATTAAGTTGTTTCCCTGTCTCATCTGCAAGTAAAAGCTGCTCCTCTCCAAGTCCCATTTTGGAAAAATTTGAAGGAGTGACCAGAAAGTGGCCATCAGCCAGTTTTACAGACAAATTGCCTCCGTTACCATCAGCAAATCCTTTCTGCCACAACAGAGAGGAGTAATAACATATCTCTGTTGCAGCAATATCATAATCAGGAACAGGTTCTCGCATAAAATCAAATAATTACAATGCTTTAAGCATATCAACAATCAAAGAAGACAACCTGTCTGCTGCTTTGTTTGCTGCAACAATCACATCGTCTCCATCATTTACAAAATCCTCTGCAAAAGAGTAGGCCTCGTTGGTAATCACGGATATACCAAAAACAGGAATACCTGAATGTCTTGCAACAATAACTTCCGGAACAGTCGACATCCCGACAGCATCTGCTCCTGCTCTTCTGAAGAATTCATACTCGGCAGGAGTTTCATAGGTTGGTCCCGTACCTGCAAGATAGACACCCTTTTTAAGCTCAATTCCCAATTTTGCTGCACAGCTCTCTGCCAGTTCCATCAATTCAGGATCATAAGCTCTGGTCATATCCGGAAAACGGGGACCAAATTCGTCCAGATTTTTCCCTATCAGAGGATTTGGCATAAGGTTTATGTGATCTCTGATTATCATCAGATCCCCCACTCTAAAACCTGTATTTACGCCTCCGGCAGCATTTGATACGAAAAGATATTGAATTCCAAGTCTCTTCATGATTCTCACAGGCATAGTGACCTGCTCCATATTCCACCCTTCGTAATAATGGAACCGCCCCTGCATTCCAACCACAAATTGGTTTCCAAGCCAGCCCGCAATGAGATTCCCTTTGTGTCCCATTGCTGTCGACTTTGCAAAATGAGGTATCTCTGAATATGGTATCACGGTTTTATTCTCAATCTTTTCTCCCAGGTTACCCAGTCCGCTTCCAAGAATAATACCGGCAAACAGTTTGTCTTTTGGCAGTTTGTCCAGTATATACTGTGTTGCCTCTTCAATTTTGTCTAAATATTCCATATAAAATGTGTGTGTGTTTCGTGCATTATAAAAATTAAAAGAGTACAAATATGATTCTGATGAAGATATTATATTAACTTCCTGTATAATCTGTTTATCTCCTTAAGGATCTCCTCTTCACCCTGTACCTCCCTCCTCTCCATCAACACCCTGCCATCGCAGATTACTGTGTCAATGCACGAGCTATTGGCAGAGTAGACCAGATTTGCCAGAAAGTTAATATTGGGAGTAAAGGCATAGTTATTGACGTCAACTAAAGATATATCAGCAAGATAACCCTCTTCAATTTTCCCGGATCTGATACCGAGAGCTGTTGCTCCGTTGATGGTTGCCAGATCAAGAAGCTCGTTTAGAGGCATTGCCGTTGGATCCCTTCTCCATCCCTTCTGTATCAATGCAGATGTCTTCATTGTCTCCAGCATATCAAGATTATTGGAAGAGGCACAACCGTCGGTGCCAAGTGTCACTCGCACTCCGGCATCCCTGAACTCATTGTATTTGAAT
>JALNXR010000219.1 GCA_023230265.1 Bacteroidales bacterium
CACCATCCCGCCAGTGCCGGTTGAAAAGGCCACACTGTCGGCAGAAAAGGGAACTGTCAGGTTTGAATGGAGAGTGAAGGATAATGAGTGTTCTGCAGATCAGGCAATCTATTACTATGCGATTTACAGATTTAAAAAGGGAGAGGAGAGAGATTTCAGCCGGGGAGAGTCGCTTATTTGTCTTACCGGAGAGCAAAAGGCCACTGTCAGGATGGCTGACGAGGGGGAGTATGAATTCTGGATCACCTCCCTGGACAGACTCTTTAACGAGAGTGTCCCGGTTAAATTTAAGAGCGTCAAATGAATGTGAGTGACAAGGTGAATCTGGAGAAAAAATGAATCTGGAAAATAGAGTGAATCGAGAGGTTAAACGAATCAAAAGGCTAAATGAATCAAGAGGACATAACGAACTTAAACATAACATATAGGGAGATGAAGAATTTTATTATTGCATCTTTTGTTCTGCTGATGGCATTCTCCTGCAACAGCGGCCATAAAGCAGAGAGAATCAGAAGTGATTTCGACCGGATATTCAAAGAGGTTAAATCGGAATTTGCCCCCGACAGAAGAGTAAAAACATTTGAGGCTCAAATAGGAATTCCTGAACAAGGGGGTAAGGTTATTCTCAGAGGCTCGACTACAGAAAGAGAGGCCAAAGACACACTGATTAAAAGGCTTAGGAATAATGGGATAGAGGTGCTGGATAGCATGGTGACCCTGCCTGACCCTGCCCTTGACGGTAAAATCTTTGGAATAACAGCTCTCTCTGTGATAAATCTCAGATACGGACCCGATTTCTCAAACGAACCTGCCACCCAGACCCTGCTCGGAACACCTCTGAAGATTCTGGAGAAAACCGGTGGATGGAGCCGTGTGATGACACCTGAGGGATATATTGCATGGGTAACTTCCGGCAGCCTGGAGGAGATGCAGGAGGCTCAGTACGAAGAATGGCTTTTGTCTCCAAGGCTCATAATAACTGCTCATTACACAATTTTCCGGGATGCTCCCTCTCCAGGTGGCGGAGTAGTTATGGACGGAGTGATGGGAGGAATTGTGCAGACAAGAGGAATTGCAGGGAGATACTATAAGGTGATACTTCCCGGTGGAAAGAGCGCATATCTGCTTGTTCAGGATGCAGTTCCTCTGGATAAATGGATTGCTTCCCTGGATCCCTCTCCGGAAAATATTGTTAAAACCGCAAAGCAATTTACCGGTTTTCCCTATATGTGGGCGGGAACCTCTCCAAAGGCAATGGATTGTTCGGGATTTACCAAGACAGTCTATTTAATGAACGGGATAATTCTTGAGCGGGATGCCTCCCAGCAGGGATTGACCGGCGACAGTATAAGCATTGCCAACGGTTTTGACTCCCTTAGGGGAGGAGATCTGCTCTTCTTCGGGACAAAAGCCTCCGAGGGAAAAAAAGAGCGGATATCCCATGTAGGTATATATATCGGTTCGGGGGAATTTATACACTCCTCAACATCAGTCAGAATCAGCTCTCTTCTGCCGGAAGCTGCAAATTGGTATGAAGGGACCGGCAGACTGCTCAGGGCAAGGAGAATACTGACCAGAACAGATGCAGAGGAGGGAATTGTTTCGATAAAGAACCATCCGTGGTACTTTAAAAGGTGATAATCTGATATTAAAAGATAATAATGCGCCATTTAAAAAGGTGACAAGATGATAACAAGAAGAGATTTTCTCAGAAGAGCAGGGCTCACTGCCGCTGCGGCTGCAATAATAAATCCCTTTGACCTCTTTGCCCGCACAATGCAAAGAAAGGTTGCCGGATCAAATAATAACATATCCGGCTCAAAGAAGATGGTGCTGACTTACTTCCCTTTTGAGGCCCAGTTAAGGCATGTGTTTACCATTGCGGGCTCTTCAAGAACAACCACACCGATTGTTCTCACAGAAATTACTTATGAAGGATTTACAGGATACGGAGAGGCAACAATGCCTCCCTACCTGGGAGAGACGCAGGCATCAGTAATTGAATTTCTGAAAAAGGTGGATCTTTCAAGATTCAGCTCTCCTTTTGAAATACAGGATATTATGACCTATGTGGACTCCGTTGCGGCAAATAACACTGCAGCAAAGGCCTCGGTGGATATTGCACTCCACGACCTTGTGGGAAAGATAATGGGGCAGCCGTGGTGGAAAATCTGGGGATTCAATGCGGCCAACACCCCCAATACCTCTTTTACCGTAGGGCTGGACACAGAGGAGGTGGTCCGGGAGAAGACCAGGGAGGCATCACCCTACAAGGTGATAAAAGTCAAGCTTGGAAGGGACGAAGCCACTGACAAGATGATGATCAACACAATCCGCTCTGTTACAGATACCACAATATGTGTGGATGCCAACCAGGGGTGGAAGGATAAGCACTATGCCCTTGAGATGATAGAGTGGCTCAATGAGAGGAATGTCAGTATGATTGAGCAGCCAATGTCAAAATATATGCTGGATGAAACAGCCTGGATCACGGAAAGAAGTCCTCTGCCGATAATTGCAGATGAAGCCTGTCAGAGACTTGCAGATATTCCCGGACTAAAAGGTGCATACCACGGTATCAATATCAAACTTATGAAATGTACCGGTATGCGTGAGGCAAGGGAGATGGTTTCACTGGCAAAAGCTCTGCATATGAGGCTGATGATAGGGTGTATGACAGAGACCTCCTGTGCAGTCTCCGCTGCAGCCCAGCTTGCTCCCGAAATGGAGTGGGCGGACCTGGACGGCAATCTTCTGATTGCAAACGATCTGTTTAAAGGGATGGTGATAGTTGACGGGAAGATAACATTGTCTGACAAGCCCGGGATCGGAATAGAAAAACTCTGACAAATTAATGTTATCTTTGCAGCCGTAATAATTGTTGAAAAATGGCAAATCTGAGAGTTATCAAAAAAGACATTGATTTTTTAGTTACAGAGGTTATCTCTGACTGCTGGGGATTTATATATGCAAACGAAGGCAAAAAAAGCGAAGAGGCAATTGAGATCATGAGCGAGGCTGTTGATCTCAGGAATCAGCTTTTCAGTAAGGTAAACAGCCCGGATAAAAGCAACATAAAAAAACACTATAAAGCTGTAAACCAAGAACTTTTGAAAGGGGTGGATGCCCTTTTTGTAAAGATTTCCAACCTGGCTTCAGATAAGCCTTCAGGTAAAAAGTAAGCCCTTCAGACAAGAATCAAGAAACACACTTTTGCTGCTCCTTGAAAGTCAGATTGCTCCGGGAATCTCTTTTTTCAGCCTCCGGGATAACTCTTTTTCGCAGCCTGAACAGAGGCTGTCCAGTAACCGGTGAAATCCGGTCCCATGGTTACGGTGTTTAAGATGACAGAGTTCGTGAAGTATTACGAAATCTGCAACATCTCTGTCTAACCTCATCAGGTGAATGTTCAGATTGATATTATTGAGTTTTGAACAACTGCCCCAGTTGGTACGGTTGTTTTTAAGAAAAACATTGTTGTATCTGAATCCATACAGACGGGCGAGCTCTTCTGTCCGGACGGGCAGATACTGTGCCGCCTCTCTGCGGAGCTCTTTTATGACTGCGTCTGCCAGCATCTTCCTCTGAATCTCCTTTGGGTAAATAATTGTTGTACGATTCTCCTCCCGGATGGCTTTAATTCTTTTTGCCGTGGAGGAGACCTCGAAACCTATCTCTGAGGTTATTGTCCGGATAATATTGCCCTCTCCCAGAGGAATGACTCTGGCGGCACTCTTCTCCCTCTGCCGTTCCATTGTAGACAGAATCCACTCCTGCTTGCCGGTAATGAACTTAACAGCAGAGGAGAAAGAGGTGAAGTAGGGGATAGTTACCCTCACCCCCCTTGCCGGATGCACTGATATCCTGATAGCTGCACTTCCAACTCTTTTTCTTATCAAAATATCACCGATCCGGGGATGGGAAAGGATCCGGGAGTTAAAATTATTCATTATGCCTGTGATTCATTCCGCTGATTTATACCTGTGATTTATCATGTCCGTGGAAGAAGAAACACTTTTATGGCACCACCCTGTTCAATCTCCCTGCATCCTGCGGGGATCTCCGCAACAGCATTGGCATTTGTAAGAGCTGATATGTGTGCCGAACCGTGATACTCAGGAAAGGAGACCTTCCCGTCAGGAGAGAGGATTGCAGGGACCAACCCTTTTCTGGATGCA
>JALNXR010000123.1 GCA_023230265.1 Bacteroidales bacterium
CCTCTTTGCCCAGAACAGGGATATCAGGCTGGTTCTTATGGACATACGGATGCCTGTCATGGATGGGTACGAGGCTACAAGAGAGATAAGGGAGATGGATAAAGATGTGGTTATTATTGCTCAGACTGCTTATGCCTCTGCTGCTGACAGGGAGAAGGTAATCGAAGCCGGATGCAATGGCTATATTCTAAAACCTATCCGTAAAGAGGAGCTGTTCGAAGTTATAGATAGCCTTCTTACAGAAAATTAACCTATATATCCTCTACAGAGCCAAAACCTGTCCGGCAAGCCTGTCAAGTTTTGAGTCAAGTTCTGTATCTGCCTTCTTTAACTCTTCCTTACTGTTTACACGGGTACGAACTGCCAGATAGTATTTGATCTTTGGCTCGGTTCCGGATGGTCTCACAGAGATCATAGAGTTGTCAGAACTCACAAACTGCATAACATCAGAAGAGGGAAGATTTATACGGTAACGCAAATCACTTACGAGATCTATTGTCTCCCCTCTCATGTAGTCGTGCACCAGCACTGTGTCAGAACCTGCCAGACTAAGAAACGGCTTTTCCCTTATGGCCCTCATAATTTCCTGAATCCGTGCCACTCCGTCAACTCCCTTTTTTGTAACTGAGATAAGTCTCTCTTTAAAATATCCGAATTTAAGATAGATATCCGTAAGCAGGTCGTAAAGGTACTTTCCCTGTGACGCTGCCCAGGCTGCCGCCTCACAAACCAGAAGAGCCGAGAGAACCGCATCTTTATCCCTCACATATTCACCGGCATTAAAGCCGAAACTCTCCTCCCCTCCCCCGATAAAATATCTTTTCCCCTCGTTGGCAGAGACTATGGCTGCAATATATTTGAAACCTGTAAGAACATTGTACATCTCCACGCCGTAATCCTCAGCAATAACTCCCAGAAGATCAGTGGTTACAATTGTCTTTACCATGTAATGGCCCCCGTTTCTAACCCCTTTTTTAATTCTGCCGGTCTCTAAGAAACGCTGTAACAAATAGTAAGTCAAAAGAGTAGCGGTTTGATTACCATTCAGCAGCATCAGATTGCCTCCCGGGCCTCTCACTGCAACTCCGATTCTGTCAGCATCAGGATCTGTTGCAAGCACCAGTGAGGCGCCCTTTTGTACAGCAAGATCCATAGCCATTTTAAGAGCTGCAGGATCTTCCGGATTTGGCGAGGAGACAGTGGGAAAATCCCCGTTTATCTCTTGCTGCTCAGAGACTGAACTTACATTTGTAAAACCGGCTCTTCTTAAAATTTCAGGGACCATTTTTAGCCCTGTTCCGTGCAGCGGAGTGTAGACAACCGGGATGTCGTGAAAAGCAGAGATGGCTTCCGGAGAGAGGGAGAGCGTAAGCAACGACTCCAGATATGAATTATCAATTTCTTTCCCCAGAGTTACCACAAGGTTGTCATCTCTTTTGAACTTAACATTTGAGGGATCCCCTACAGCAGTCACCTCATCGATAATATTCTGATCGTGAGGTGATATTATCTGAGCACCATCCTCCCAGTAGACTTTGTAACCGTTGTACTCCTTTGGATTGTGGGAGGCAGTGATCATAACTCCTGCAACACAGCCAAGGTGCCTTACAGCAAAGCTAAGCTGTGGTGTGGGTCTGAGCTCCCCAAAAAGATACACCTTTATTCCGTTGGCAGAAAAGACAGAAGCGGTTATCTCTGCAAACTCCCGGCTGTAATGCCTGCTGTCATATGATATTGCCACTGCCGGCATCTTTTTGCCGGGGAAGCATTTTAGAATATAGTTCGACAATCCCTGGGTAGCCATCCCGATCGTGTACCTGTTTACCCTGTTTGTTCCGGCCCCCACAACTCCCCTTAATCCGCCCGTTCCGAATTCGAGATTTTTATAAAATGCATCTTCCAGCTCCTTCTGATTCCCATTGATCATTTTGATTACCTCTGATCTTGTAGCCTGGTCGTATGCCTCGTCCAGCCAACTTTGGGCTGTCTGCATATATCTCTTTTCCATAGGAGTTTATTTTATAACAAATTTAACTAATTATGCCTACATGTCCAATATATTCCAAATCGGAGTATCTTTGCTCGATGAATTTCCGGGATTATATTCCATATTATAAAACCAATCTTAAGCTGGCAATTCCTGTCATGCTTACCCAGGCCGGACAGATCACTGTCAATCTGGCTGACAATATTATGGTCGGCCATTTGGGTGCAACCGAACTGGCATCTGTCTCCTTTGCAAACTCAATAATCATATTGGGTATGGTTTTCGGAATCGGATTCACTCAGGGAGTTACACCGCATGTGGGCCAGAGCTTCGGGAGAGGTGACCACTCCGGTGTAGCAGCACTGCTCAAAAATTCAATAGCTCTAAATCTGGTTGTTTCTTTGTTAATCACCATTGTAATGGCTGTGGCCGGACTCTTTATGGATTATATGGGCCAGACAGAACAGGTAGTCACAATGGGCCGGGGGTATTACAACATCATGCTTTTCTCCATGTTCCCGAGCCTTATGTTCTTTGGGCTGAGACAGTTTTCTGAGGGTATTGGTATCACAAAATACGCTATGTATCTCACACTTGCTGTCAACATGCTGAATATATTCCTAAACTGGGTACTGATTTATGGAAAGCTCGGATTTGAACCAATGGGTATCCGAGGTGCAGCAATAGCCACTCTTACAAGCCGTTATATAGTCTTTTTCGCTTTTCTGATACTCTATTTTAAAAATAAAAATTATAACCGTTATCTGCTCCAGAAAGGTTCCGGACTTCTAAACAGGTTACACATAAAATCTATACTAAAAACATCCATACCTCTCTCATTTCAGAACCTGGTAGAGATTACAGCGTTTAGCATGAGTGCAATAATGGTAGGATGGAACGGTGAGATCTCTCTGGCTTCGCATCAGATCGCAATGAGTATGAGCAGTTTCTCTTTTATGCTCGCACTGGGTGTGGGAGCTGCAGCTACAATAAGGGTCTCCCACCTGTATGGATTCAGGGATTACAATGCAATGAGAAAGGCTGGATTTGCTTCTGTGCATCTCAGTGTTGTGCTTATGTCACTCTGCGGGATTGCATACATAATTTTCAGAAAAGAGATCCCCTATATCTTCACAAATGTACCCGAGGTGAATGAACTGGCTTCCAAGCTTCTGATAATATCTGCCCTCTTCCAGGTTTTTGATGCAATCCAGCTCTCAAGCCTGGCAGCACTCAGAGCTCTTGCAGATGTCAAAAAGCCCCTTTTTATGTCAGTCATCTCCTACTATCTTGTATGCCTGCCACTGGGTTATATTTGCGGAACCCTGCTGGATCTGGGTGTCATCGGAGTCTGGACAGGTCTTTCATTGGGGCTTGTATTTGCTGCTGTACTGTTTCTGGTAAGATTCAACAAGATCAGCAGAAAACTGACAGCTGTGCAGGAAGGTACAGTTTATACCAAATGACACTATGAAAGGCTTAGCCCCCTATATTGAACTACTTCCATTTGTCAGCGAACACCTCTCAGACGAGGTAACTAATTTGTTACTTACTTCTTCAAAACATACTCAAATCAATGTTAGTCTTGCTGTTACAATGATTAAAGCAAGAAATAAAATTGATAACAAGGTTCCCTCATGGAAAAACATGAAACAACTTTGTTTCCCGGATTCTCTATCAGCAGAACAGTCCAGTTCTGAGATAACAGCCAAATATAAACAGCGTTTTGTCACTTCTAAGAGTGTATCGGATCTGACCTGCGGTCTTGGAGTGGATTCAATTTTTATGGCAGAGGTTGCATCTGAGGTAGTCAGTTATGAGAAGAATCCACTTTTGTGTTCTGCTCTGGAATACAACTCAACTCTTCTTGGTATTTCCAATTTGAGGGTGATAAACCGTGAGATTGACCCTGAATGGGCAGAAACCCTTCCGGAGGGGGAGTTTGATCTGATATATATCGACCCTTCCCGCAGAGACAGCAGGGGTAAAAGGGTTGCCTGTATCAGAGATTACAGTCCGGATATTCTGACATTAAAAAGCTCACTTCTCAAGGCAGGAAAGTCTCTTCTGGTCAAAATATCCCCAATGACCGACATCAGCGCCACACTCGCCATTCTTCCCGAAACCACTGAGGTTCACATTCTCTCTGTTAGAAATGAGTGCAGGGAACTTCTTTTTCTTATGAAACCTTTGCCTGATTTTCCGGAGAATCTGCCGGAACCTGAAATTCACATGGTTAACTATGAGAATAAGCAATGGCAAATATTTTCCGGGACTATTAAGAGTGAGAGAGAAAGCAGACTCACACTGGCAGAAAAAGGTCCGGAGACCTTTCTTTACGAGCCAAACAGCAGCATAATGAAGGGGGGAGCGTTCAGAAGTGTATCCGGGATGTTTGGGTTGAGAAAGCTGGCTGTAAACACCCATCTCTACACCTCTGATGTTCTGATCCGGGAGTTCCCCGGCAGGATATTCAGAGTGATTAAGGTGCACAGTGCCGGTAAAAAGGGGATAAAAGAGATCCGCGAGAATATCGGACATGCCAACATCTCTGTCAGAAATTTTCCTTCTACGGCTCAGGAACTTAAAAAACAGACCGGTATCAGGGATGGTGGAGAGATTTTCCTCACCGGGTGCACCCTCTTCTCCGGGAAAAAATGTATAGTGGAGAGCATCAGAGTGAATTAACCACCCAGGAGCTCTCCGTTTTCATTGTACCATTTATACTCCAGCACAGCCAGCTCTCCTGAGGATTCTAACTTAAGCCTGCACCTGTATTTGTTTTTCCACTTTGTTTTAATACTCAGCAATCCCTTTATCAGGTATGCATATAGTATCGGGTTTACTTTAAGTACAAACTTTTTAAGTTTCATCTCCTTGACATAATATGCCAGTTCCCTCTCTATCGCTTCATCTATAAGCAGGCTGGATGCAATCTTTCCGCTCCCTTTGCATGTGGGACATACCTCTGTGGTGTTTATCTCTGTTGCAGGCCTGACTCTTTGACGGGTGATCTGCATCAGACCAAACTTGGTAATGGGCAGGATGTTGTGCTTGGCACGGTCTGATTCCATCAGCTCCTGCATTTTTTTAAAGAGTTTGTTTTTATTGTCGTTTGATTCCATATCTATGAAATCCACCACGATAATACCACCCATATCCCTTAACCGGAGCTGCCTCGCTATCTCTGTGGCAGCATTCATGTTCACATCAAAGGCATTCTGCTCCTGATCCGAACCGTTCTTTGCCCTTATCCCGCTGTTAACATCAATTACATGCAAAGCCTCAGTGTGCTCAATAATCAGATAAGCTCCCTGCTTGATAGGTACAACTCTGCCAAAAGAGCTTCGTATCTGCTTGTTAACCTCAAAATGGTCAAAGATGGGTTCTCCGGCCTTGTAGATTTTGAGTATCTTCTCCTGCCCCGGAGAGATTACAGATATGTACTCCTTTATCTCATTGTATACGGCCTCGTCATTTACATGAATACTCGAGAATGAATCATTCAGCAGATCCCTGAGTATAGTGGTTGTCCTGCTGTTTTCCGTAAAGAGCAGCTGGGGAGGTTTGGCCCTGGCAATCATTTGCCAGGATGATTCCCATTTTTTTATAAGGGATTTAAGCTCTCCGTCCAGAACTGCAGCTCTTTTACCCTCGGCAACTGTTCTGATTATCACTCCGTAATTTTTTGGGAGAATGCTGTAAACCAGTCTTTCCAGACGGCTTTTCTCCTCTTTGGAGGTAATTTTCTGTGATATGCTGACTTTGTCGGCAAATGGCAGAAGCACCATATTCCGTCCGGCAATCGATATTTCTGAGGTAAGTCTGGAACCTTTTGTTGATATTGGTTCCTTAACTATTTGGGTGATTAAGAACTGACCCGGTTTAAGTATGTCCGATATTTTTCCCTCTTTCTCCAGTATATCTCCAAGTTTGATTCCTGAATAGAGAGCCGTATGGTTACGGCTCTGCGGGAGTTGCCTGGTGAAATAGTCCAGGGCTTTAAACGATAATCCGAGATCCAGGTAATGAATAAAGGCATCTTTTTGATCACCGATATCCACAAATGCGGCGTTAAGCGCCGGCATTATCCTTTTTACTTTTCCAATGTATACATCTCCGACAGAGAATCTGCCGTTGTTCTGTTCCTTATTCAGCTCGATAAGTCTGTGGTCATCGAGCAGTGCTATTGAAACCTCCGTAGAATTTACATCAATTATTAACTCCTTCTCCATCTACGATTTGTCAAATAAAAGAATCTAAAGCAAATCTGACGATTTGCTTTAGATTTCAAACTCAGTCAAGACTCAAACAGCAATTATCTTTTCTTTTTGTGCCTGTTCTTGCGCAAACGTTTTTTGCGTTTGTGAGTTGCCATTTTATGTCTTTTCCTTTTCTTTCCGCTTGGCATAATTTATCGAATTAATAATGTAAAATTACTTTACATTGTTTTTAACTTTACT
>JALNXR010000124.1 GCA_023230265.1 Bacteroidales bacterium
GAAAAATGGGAATACGGCCGGTGCAAGCTTTTCAATCGGGCGGTATATTTTCGATCGGGAGATGCTCTCCTTTGGCATAAAATTGTAAAGATGATCCAGGGAGTTAAGTACATATATCAATATGCTCAACAAAAGGGCTGTCTTTGCTATCGAAAATACAAATCCTGCCAGCTTATCCAGCCATCCCAGCATAACCACACGGAATAAGCCGGAGATAAGCCTCCCTAAAAGAGATACAATCAGAAGTATTACAATAAAAATTACGGCAAATGACACTACAGGCATAAGGGAGGAGTCTGTGCTGAACCATTTACAGAGATATCCCGAAACAACCGGGTGGAAGAGAGATGCAGCCCAGATTCCCAGCAGAAGGGCTGCAAGAGATGCAAGCTGCCTGATAAAACCCTTTCTTATACCATTTATCACTGCAGGGATAAAGAGAAGTATTATCAGAATATCAATGGCATTGATGTATGGCATACTCTATTTTTTTCAAAAGTAGTGAATAATCGTATATTTGCAAATTCAAAAGTCATTCAAATGAGATTTACCGAGTACAAAAACTTAGACCTGGTCGAGATAAACCGTTCCATATTAAAGAGATGGAATCAGGAGAAGACCTTTGTCAGCACTCTTGAAAAACGCAAAGGTGCCTCAAAATTTATCTTTTTCGAGGGGCCTCCTTCTGCTAACGGAATGCCTGGGATTCACCATGTTATGGCGAGAGCCGTTAAAGATGTGATTTGCAGGTACAAAACTCAGAAGGGTTTTTTGGTTGAGAGAAAGGCGGGATGGGACACACATGGCCTTCCTGTTGAACTGGGAGTTGAGAAAAAACTCGGAATCACCAAAGAGGATATCGGCAAAAAGGTAAGTGTTGAAGAATACAACTCTGCTTGCCGGAAAGAGGTGATGAAATACACCCGTGAATGGGAACAGCTCACAGAACTTATGGGTTACTGGGTGGACATGAACAATCCCTATATTACCTATGATAACAGGTATATAGAGACACTCTGGTATCTCCTTAAACAGATTTATCAGAAAGGACTTCTTTACAAAGGATACTCAATCCAGCCCTACTCTCCGGCTGCGGGCACAGGGCTCAGCACACACGAGCTCAATCAGCCGGGATGCTACAAAGATGTTAAGGATACCACATGTGTCGCACAGTTTAAAATTGTGAGAGATGCAGAGTCAGAATGGTTGTTTGACAAGTCATACCAGGATGCATATTTTCTGGCATGGACCACAACTCCGTGGACACTTCCATCCAACACTGCACTTTGCGTCGGGCCTTCAATAAGTTATGCCAGGGTTATATCTGCTAATCCCTATACAGGAAAAGAGACTCTCTATATACTTGCAGAAGATCTGACAGAGGCACACTTCTCCGGAAAAATCCCTTTCAATGTGGTTGAGAGGTCCATAAAAGGCGAAAGACTGTGCGGAGTGAAATACCATCAGCTTATTCCCTGGGTAAATCCCGGAGAGGGCGCTTTTCGTGTAATCCCCGGAGATTTTGTAACTACTTCTGACGGTACAGGCATTGTTCATATTGCACCAACATTTGGCGCCGATGACGACAGAGCCGGCAAACTCAACGGAGTTCCACCGCTTATGGTCAGGGACAGGGACGGCATAATGCAGGCCATGGTCGATAAAAAAGGGAGGTTTTACCCTGTTGAAGAGCTGGACCCTGACTTTGTCAATGGTTTTGTTAACACCGATTTATATAGTGAGTACGCAGGCCGTTATGTAAAAAACGCATATGATCCCGATATTAAGGATAGTGAAACCACTCTGGATATCGATCTGGCAGTGATGCTCAAACAACAGGGGCTGGCCTTTAAAATTGAGAAACAGACACACTCTTATCCCCATTGCTGGAGAACCGATAAACCGGTTCTCTACTATCCACTGGACTCATGGTTTATCAGAACCACTGCCGTCCAGAAGCGGATGATTGAACTTAACTCCCGGATTAACTGGAAGCCGGAAGCCACAGGAAGCGGAAGGTTCGGTAAATGGCTCGAAAATCTGCAGGACTGGAATCTCTCCAGAAGCAGATATTGGGGTACACCCCTTCCGGTATGGAGAACAGAGGACGGTAAGGAGGAGAAGATAATCGGCAACCTGCCCGAATTATATCAGGAGCTTGACAGATCTGTTTCTGCAGGATTTCATAACAGCAATCCGCTCAGGGATCTTGGCTTTATTCCCGGGGATTATTCAACTCAAAACTATGAAAAAATAGATCTTCACAGGCCCTTTGTGGATTCTTATGTACTTGTCTCCTCAGATGGCCAAAGGATGTTCAGGGAAAAGGATCTGATAGATGTATGGTTCGACTCCGGGGCAATGCCCTATGCACAGGCAGGGCTGGAGAAGCTTGGAAAAGAAGAATTTGGGCCGACTGCAGACTTTATTGCAGAGGGTGTGGATCAGACAAGGGGGTGGTTCTTTACATTGCATGCTATTTCAACAATGGTAAGCGACAAACTCTGCTTTAAAAATGTGATATCCAACGGGCTGGTTCTGGACAAGGAGGGCAACAAAATGAGCAAGAGGCTCGGCAACACAGTTGATCCTTTTGCCATACTCAACAAGTACGGTGCTGATGCACTCAGATGGTATATGCTGACAAATTCACAACCCTGGGATAACCTCAAGTTTGATGAGGCAGGGGTGGATGAGATTCGCAGGAAATTCTTCGGAACACTTTTCAATACCTACTCATTTTTTGCTCTTTACGCAAATGTGGACGGATTCATAAATGACAAAGAACAGGTGCCGGTAAATAACCGTCCCGAAATTGACAGATGGATAATCTCTCTTCTGAACACTCTGATTAAGGAGGTAGATGAAGCATACGGTAATTACGATATTACCGCAGCCGGAAGAAAAATCCAGGATTTTGTTACCGATAACCTGAGTAACTGGTATGTAAGATTAAACCGTAAAAGATTCTGGGGCGGGAGCATGGATGAGGATAAACTCTCTGCATATCAGACACTCTACAGCTGTCTTGAGAGTGTCGCCATAATGGCCGCACCCATAGCTCCATTCTTTATGGAGCAGTTGTTCAGGGATATAACAGCTGTAAGACAAAAGACCGGAGAGGATTCCCGCAAAATCTCCGTGCACGAAGTTTTGTTCCCAATTTCTGATCCCCTCCTGGTAGATGAAAAACTGCAGGATAGGATGGAGCTGGCTCAGAGAACCTCCTCTATGATTCTTGCTCTCAGAAGAAAGGTTAACATTAAAGTGAGACAGCCTCTGTCACGGATTCTTATTCCTGTCACAGATCAGAGTGTAAAAGATCAGCTTGGCCTGGTAAAAGGATTGATTCTTAACGAGGTTAATGTTAAGGAGATGGAGTTTATCTACAATACAAGGGACCTTGTGACCAAAAAGATAAAACCCAACTTTAAAACCCTTGGTAAAAAATATGGAAAGCAGATGAAGGAGATATCAAATGCATTTGCTAATTTTACACAGGAACAGATTCTGGAGATAGAGAGTCAGGAGCAATATGTTATGCAGCTTCCCTCTGGAGATGTGGTTATCACTCCAGAGGACAGGGAGATACTGTCAGAAGATATGCCGGGATGGTTGGTGGCGGTTGAAGGGTCACTCACAGTGGCACTTGACATAAATGTAACAGAGTCTCTCAGGAGGGAAGGAGTGGCCAGGGAGCTTGTGAACAGGATTCAGAACCTTAGAAAGGAGAACAATTTTGAAGTCACCGACAAGATAATAATTAACCTGACCCGCACTGCAGGCATAGAGGATTCACTGGCTGAGTTTAGAGATTATGTCTGTATGCAGACCCTGGGGACAGATATACTTCTGACTGACTTTGAACCCCAGGGCGGAACTGCCGTAGATTGGGAAGATGAAACCCTGGTTATCAGGTTGGACCGGATATAACGGGATATAACCGGATGCGACCGGATGTGACTGGAAATGACCTGATATAACCTGAAGTGACCTGGAGTGACCGGAAATAATCTGAAGTGACCGGAAATGACCGGATATGATAAAATAGCCCTGCCTGCTTTTGTGAATGTTAAGAGAAATTATATGAAGAAGAGTGCTGATAATAAGAAAATTGCAAATTCTAAAGGTGAAGAGATTTACCTCAGGGATGCCATTGCTCTTGCAGAGAAAAATGCGTCCGGCACTCAGGGAGGTCCCTTTGGAGCGGTGATAGTGTCCGGAGACCGGATCATAGCCAGAGGTGTAAATACAGTTACCTCAGAAAATGATCCAACAGCTCATGCAGAGGTGAATGCAATAAGGGAAGCCTGTAAAAAACTCAATAGTTTCACTCTTAAAGAGTGCACTCTCTACACCAGTTGCGAACCCTGCCCCATGTGCCTTTCTGCAGCCTACTGGGCAGGTATCGGCAGGATTTACTATGCAGCCTCCAGGGAAGATGCACACAATGCCGGATTCAGTGACTCCTTTATATATGATCAGATCTGCCTCTTACCCGGCGAAAGGGATGTTGAGATGGAGCAATTGCTTGAAGAAGAGGGGCGTAAACCCTTTGAGGAGTGGCAGGCAAACAATAGAAGGGTTGAATATTGATATTCCGGGTTTTTATATAAATATATTGTTACCTTTGCATTTTTATTAACTGAAAGTGATATGACAAAGAAAGGGAAACAGGATGCGGAAACTCCTGAAAAGGTCCGTTACAGCGATGAGGAGCTCCATATGTTCAAAGAGTTGATCCTTCAGAAACTGGAGGCAGCCCGTATTGAATATCAGCAGTTAAAGTCTGCAGTGACACACAGCTCCAGCAATGACACAGAGGATACATCACCCACATTCAAAGTTCTTGAAGAGGGTGCATCCGCTCTTTCAAAGGAGGAGGCCGGGCAACTTGCACAAAGGCAGTTTAAATTCATTCAGTCTCTGGAGGCTGCATTAATCCGTATCGAGAACAAAAGTTACGGGATATGCCGCGAAACAGGCAAGCTGATACCAAAGGAGAGACTTCTTCTGGTACCTCACGCCACTCTGAGCGTTGAGGCAAAAAACAAGAGAGATTGAAATGAATCTCTCCCGGGGGAAGAAGATAACAATACTGGTTTTGCTGGTATTAATTGCAGATCAGATTTCTAAAATCTGGATCAAGACAAACATGACCCTGGGCGAAAGTATTTCTGTTTTAGGCAACTGGTTTAAAATCTACTTTATAGAGAATAACGGTATGGCCTTCGGAATGCAGTTCGGAGGTCTTGCCGGTAAGCTTTTTCTAACCCTTTTCAGGTTGGTACTGGCCGGTTTTATACTGTATTATCTTAATAAACTGATAAAAAAGAGAGAGACACCGTTTGGTGTCCTTGTAGGTATTGCTCTGATATTTATAGGTGCAGTCGGGAATATTGTCGATTCAGTGTTCTATGGAGTGATATTCAGTGAATCAACATTTACCCAGACTGCCGTAATGTTTCCCGAAGGGGGAGGATACGCTCCGCTTCTCTTTGGGAAAGTTGTGGATATGCTCTATTTCCCAATTATCCACACAACCCTTCCTGACTGGTTCCCGTTTAGGGCGGGGGAGGAGTTTATATTCTTCAGACCGATATTCAACATCGCCGACTCCTGTATAACCGTTGGAGTGACCTATCTGATCATCTTCCACAGAAAATATTTTACTTCAGTTTCTCCATCAGCTTCTGGCGGGAAAAGTGTATCCGGCTCTTGACCGTTCCCAGATGCAGTCCCAGTTCATCCGCAATCTCCTGATATTTATAACCATTATCGTGCATCTGGAATGGCACCCTGAACTCCGGCTCCAGTGAATTGAGCACCTTTGTCAGCTCTCTGAATCCAAAATCACTCTCAGGACCATAATCCGCCGGTTTATTGTTAATTACATATTCATGTGTCTCACTGTTAAAAAGAGACTGCCTTTTTGTCCGTCTTCGGTAATCATTTATGAAGGTGTTCTTCATAATAGTATAGACCCAGGCTTTAATATTAGTATGTTCGTTAAATTTTTCCTGATTATTAAAAGCCTTAAAGAAGGTCTCCTGCACAAGATCCTTTGCATCATCCCTGTTGGAAGTCAGGCTGTAGGCATATCTGGATAAATTATTTTCCAATTCAAGTACCTCTTTCTCAAAACTATTGCTTTTCATTTGTTTAATTTTTGCGTTAGTGATACAATGTGTAAAACACACTTATTGCTGTCAAATATTATGCCACAAAAACGATAGGATTACAATGATATGCAATTATTGATTCTTTTCTGTCTATTAAATTTAACTTTTTGAGTCAACCTATTTTTCAATTTTTTGAGTTAATCTATTTTTTAACTTTTAGAGTCAACCTATTTGGTTCATCCGGAAAATGCGTTGGTGAAGTAAAAAAAAGCTGGTATTTCATAAA
>JALNXR010000125.1 GCA_023230265.1 Bacteroidales bacterium
GCACTTTGCATTATGTCGCTCATAGAGCGACTACTACACGCTCCGCGCTGCGAAATGCAAACCACATGCAAACCTGCACTGCACTTTGCATTATGTCGCTCATAGAGCGACTACTACACGCTCCGCGCTGCGAAATGCACCCGCGTTGCAAACTTTGTCGATACGCGCCGCACTTTATAATGCAAACCATGTGCAAACCTTGCCAATCGGTGTAGTAGCCGCTCTATGAGCGGCATTGCACTGTGATTGCACTGCACTTTGCATTATGTCGCTCATAGAGCGACTACTACACGCTCCGCGCTGCGAAATGCACCCGCGTTGCAAACTTTGTCGATACGCGCCGCGCTTTATAATGCAAACCATGTGCAAATCTTGCCGATCGGTGTAGTAGCCGCTCTATGAGCGGCATTGCATTGTAGTAGCCGCTCTATGAGCGGCATTGCGTTTGCCGATCGGTGTAGTAGCCGCTCTATGAGCGGCATTGCCTGATCAGGACTACGATCAGAATTGTGATTAGGATGGGAAAATCCTCATCTTAATCTTAATCTCGTTCGCAGGCGCATTCACGACCCGCGCCCTACAATTTCAATCCGCGTGTCATCCAGCTACAATCTTTCTTCCGCTCTGTTTCTATCAAAGATCATAATACATCATGAGACCCGACAGAAACCAGCTGTATATCCGGCACATTCAAACCGCAGATTCCGGCCAGTTTCATGGTGGCATATTCAACAGCCGGAATATTGATTGAGTCATTACTGAAATAAACCGACCCCTGTAACAGAGTCGTGAGTAAAATCGACCTGCGGGAACCGCTTCAATCTCTCCGTCTAAATAACAAAAGACTATTAATTGAGTTAATGCCACTAAAAATCCAGCTCCTTTTCTCTTTGAAGATGGACACGTTTTGGAAGTCGTTGTTTATCCAGAAATTCGCCCGCTTTATCAGCACCGGGATCAGCCAGACCTTTGACCTCATCCCACACGCCAAGCACCCAGAGCGTCGTAAAAAATACGCCAAGCGCAACGCCCGGATCTCCTTTTTCAAGTCGGGCTACTGTGCGACGGCCAACGCCAATACGTTCAGCAAGAATCTCCATGCTCCACCTTCGTCTTGTTCTGGCAATACAGATGCGTTCACCCAAAAGCGTCATCATTGAAACGACTTCAGCTGGATAATGTGTTTGGTTCATATTATAACCTCTACTTCTATTAAAGGTTCAAATATAACCCATATGCTACCGAACTGCAAGTGCCGAATTGTTTCAAAAGCGCTACCATTTTTCTACCCCTCTATTTTTCTACCCCAAAATTTATCTCTCACAGAGGCGCAGAGCTCGCGGAGAGTTTCCGGCTACAACGCAACCCACCCCTGTATATTGTAAGTATTCCTGAGATAAGGGTATTTCAAGCGATTAGCGACCCTGCGTAGCAGGGATGAAATACCCTTATCCTTTCGCGGAGATTAGTGGGCAAAAAATCTATCACGCATGTCACAGCCAACTTCATTTTTTTGGCCCACGAATCTCCACGAATATTGCACTTTAAATTTTTTTAACGCTAATCGCTAAAAATTTAAAGCGCCAAAACTTAGCAGGGATGAAATACCCTTATCCCTTCGCGGAGATTCGCGGGCAGAAGAATCTATCACGCTACCATTTTTTACCTCAACATTTTTTACCTAAAAAACGCTACCATTTTTCTACCCCTCTATTTTTCTACCTAAAAACTTACTCAGCTTTTGTGCGGCTTGCATGCGTCTTGAAAGATATGTTAAGATTTACACAGTTATAAGAGGTGAATCATGAGCGAAGCATTAACTGAGCGTTATATCAATTTCTTTACAGACTTCGGTTTCAAACGGCTATTTGGATCTGAGCCCACTAAAATTTGTTTGATCGATTTCCTGAACTCCCTGCTAGAAGGCCTCGAGTCGCCGATTAAAGAGCTAAGCTTCAGAGATACAGAGCACTTGGGAGTTTCAGCGCTGGATCGCAAGGCGATATTTGACCTCTATTGCGAGAGCGAGAGCGGCGAGAAGTTCATTATCGAGCTGCAGAAGGCCAAACAGAAGTACTTTAAAGATCGTAGCCTTTTTTACTCCACTTTTCCGATCCAGGAGCAGGCGGCAAGGGGCGAATGGGATTTCCGCTTGAAGGCTGTGTACGCTATCGGCATTCTGGATTTTGAATTCGATGAGGACAAGGATACCCCCGACAAATATTTATACAATGTCAAATTGACAGACATTGAGACGCACAAGGTGTTCCATGATAAATTAAGTTTCATCTATATCACAATGCCGAAGTTTAATAAAAAACTAGCGGAATTATCTTCGCATCAGGACAAATGGCTCTTTGCGCTAAAAAACTTGACGCAATTGAAAAATGTGCCGGATGGTTTTAGAAATGAGGTCTTTTTGAGCTTCTTTAAGGCGGCTGAGGTCGCGAAACTCAAGCCTGTTGAGCGCCGGGCCTATGAGCAGAGTCTGAAATACTACCGCGATATGAAGAATATTATTGACACTGCGGTCGAGAAAGAGACAGATGCTTTACGCGAAGCGATGACTTTGGCTTTGAATGAGGAACGGCGCCAAAAGGAAGATGAGCGCCGCCAAAAGGAAGAATCGCAGCAAAGAGAAGAGGAGGAACGTCGCCAAAAGGAGGAGGCTTTCAAACGCATTGCCGAGCTTGAAGCGCAGTTGGAAAAACCACCCACAAACAGGGGCGGTTCGCCTGAGCAGCAGGATGTGTGATTATGTGCGCAGCACTGTAGCCGCGGGCCGTGGACAGCTGGTGGACTCGTTTTTATGGCTGCTGCCAAACATCTCTCATTTGCAAAGCACCCGGTTGGCGCGATCACGGCCCCCGCCCTACAGCTTTCAACCATAAAACCACACGCCCAACATTTTTTACCACCCATTTTTACCTCAAAACTACCATTTTTCTACCCCTCAATTTTTAACCACGAAAATCATGAAAAGTACGAAAGTTGTGCGCTGCCAATTTCTTTACCACAGAGGCACAGAGGCACAGAGGAGAGTTGCTGCGCTCAATGGGTTGGGTATTATCCTGCATATTGGGTGCATCTGCGAATCAGTGCAACAATCCACCGTATAACGGCGGATTTACTTTATTTACAATATCAGTATGTCCTCCGCTATGCGGTGGACAACAATGATACTGAAGGTTATCCGGTAATATGTACCAATTCACATATGTACTCCTGCATACCCTAAATAATCTAAACCCTCTGTGTCTCAGTGTCTCTGTGGTAAAGCTCACATTTTCTACCCCATTTTTCTACCCCTCTATTTTTCTACCCCTCTAAAACAACGCTACCCTATTTTTTACCTCAACATTTTTTACCTTAAAACTATCACGCTGCCTGTCTGCGTGCTACGCACAGGCAGACAACAGATTATTCTGCTCATCATTATTCTGCCACAACCCTACCACGCTACCCTATTTTCTTGCCTAAAATTTATCTCTCACAGAGCCACAGAGTTCTCTGAGTAATATACTTATTCTCTGTGTCCTCTGCGACTCTGTGAGAGATACTTTATCAAGTAAATCCTGTTGTGTCACGGCGTAGCCATGGCGGAGAGAGGTCAGAAATTGGTCTCAGCAATGCCGACGAGGACGTCGGCGCTCCCAGAACAATCCACCCCTGTATTGTAAGTATTCTTGTGATAAGGGTATTTCAAGCGATCAGCGACCCTGCATCGCAGGGATGAAATACCCTTATCCTTTCGCGGAGATTCGCGGGCAAAAAAACTATCAAGCTGCCAATATTTTTCACCTCTAAGATTTTTCACCTCAAAAAATAACGCTACCCAGATTTTTCTACCCCTCTATTTCTTGACCGCTAAAGCTCAGAGAGCGACAGCTGGTTTCTACCTCGACACCTACCACGCTACCACCCTAACCCTTGAAAAACCCCACCAGTATCTCAGCAAAATCCTTTTGGTCTTTTTTCTCCAATCGCCCGATTTTTTTAACAATGATGTTTTTATCCAGAGTGGCGAATTTCATCCGCAACATAGGTGGTCATATATTTCATCCTCTTCATTATCCCACTCCATATTTTGCGCTTATTCTTGTCAATTCGGATGCTCATAACACTCCTAGCGCAGCATAGCCGCAACCAATTATTTTTAGACAGGATAACCCGTCTCCGCCAAAGGCTACGCCGTGGCACGGCAGGAATAACAGGATTTACTTGATAAATTATCTCTCACAGAGTCGCAGAGGACACAGAGATAAAAAGTATACACTCTGAGAACTCTGTGACTCTGTGAGAGATTAAAAACGTGCACAAAAAACAAGAATATGAATGATAGTAGTATAAAATACCTCCATCTCATAAAACCTACATGTAGTATATATTGTTTTAACTAAAGATGCAAGGGGGTGGGAGGAGTCGTTTTGATCCGTGAGTTGTGGAATGTAGGAGGTGGAATGTGTGGCCTTTAAACTACGAAACATGCGAAAAGTACGAAAAAGGTGCGCTTTCGTTGTTTTCCCCGCGGAAACGTAGCTCAGTAGGGCATCATCGAAGATGAGGCAAGGAGCGCAGCGACTAACAATCAAAAAATTATTTTTCCCACGGAAACGGAGCGTAGTGTAGTAGGGCTGAGACGAAGTCTCGGCAACGACCGCAGCGAGTGGCAATCTCCGCTAAGCTCTGCTTGCTATAAAATGTGAAACGCGCACTGTTCACCCCAACCTTAAACCAGGCCGAAGGCCGGCTGAAACCAGCGACGAAGTCGCGGCTCAAAAGCGGCGTAGCCGCGGCTGAAACCAGGCCGACAGGCCGGCTGAACCCAGCGGCGTAGCCGCGGATCAAACCAACCAAACAGGCACCAAAGAGTTCATTTTATCTATAGGCGTTAAATCAGGGCAAAGACAGATAACATTGCCCTCGCCAACAGCAAGCGCTGTTTTATCAAGCACCTTAAAATGCCTGATTGCCGCGCGCTTGGGGTTGCCGCTTTTTTTTATCTCAATCGGACATAGAACTCCGTTGTTTTCCAGTATTAGATCGATCTCTTTTTGGTCGGTATCACGATAATAAAAAAGAGGCGCACGTTTACCGGCGTTGTAGTAGCTTTTAACTATTTCACTGACCACAAAGGTCTCAAAGAAAGCTCCGGCCATTGCCGATACCTCCAAAGCTTCCGGGTTAGTCCAGCGTGTTAAGTAAGCGCACAAACCAGTATCGAGAAAATACATATTCGGTGCTTTGATAATTCGTTTGAGCGCATTGTTAAAGTATGGCTCAATCAGGGTGACAATTCCTGATGAGACCAGGAGCGAGAGCCATTTTTTGGCGGTTGGTGAGGAGATATCCACATCTTTTGCAATCTCCGAATAATTTACCATCTGGCTTGTGCGGGCAGCGCAACATGTCAGGAACCTTAAAAAAGAGCTCATATCCCCCACCTGATTTAAATCTCGGATATCCCGTTGCAGGTAGGTATTTACATAAGAGGAGTAAAACATTTCAACTGATTGGGGGGTGCTGTATAGAGCCGGCATTGAGCCTTTATAGATGCGCTGAAAAATATCCGTTAAACTTTGGGGTACAGCATCTTTGACTTTCTCCATAAGATCATCAAAAGAAGTTGTATATTCATTGAAATCATTGTTCAAAATTTCGCTGTTGGACAAACCAAGCATATTGATTATGCCGACCCGCCCAGCCAACGATTCACTGACATTATTCATCAAATGAAACATCTGTGATCCGGTCAGCCAGAAATCGCCTTTTTTGTGCGAATTATCGACATGTATCTTAATATGTGTCAGAAGTTCAGGTGCATATTGCACCTCATCAATCAGAACTGGGGGCGCGTATCTCTGAATAAACAAACCAGGATCATTGATGGCAAGATCTCTGGCCATAGGATTATCAAGCGATATGTATTTGCGGTTTTTCTCAGCAATTCTCCGCAGCATGGTTGTTTTGCCAACCTGCCTTGGACCGGTCACAAGAACAACCGGAAACGCAGCCGCTGTCTGTAAGACAACTTCCTCCAACTTTCGTTTAATATACATCATAAACCTCGGTTAATTTAAAATATGACTTTAGTTTAACCGAAAACTTCCGTTGAATCAACTCCGAATAACGCGAAAACCACGAAAAAGGAGCGCAGCAACTCTCCTCTGTGCCTCAGCATGGCACGCCGTAGCCTTGGCGTAGGAGGGTGTCTCAGTGGCAAAAATTGGTTGCAGCTATGCTGCGTTAGGTTTTTCGTACTACAAACATTCATTTTCTTGTTTTTTTTGTACGTTTATTATCTCTCACAGAGGCACAGAGAACACAGAGAGTAGCTGAACTTTTCGCAGCACTGAGAGAATATTTTAAGGTGAAAAATCTTAG
>JALNXR010000126.1 GCA_023230265.1 Bacteroidales bacterium
TTTTGGTTTGAGCCACACCCTCGTGTTCGTAAAAGAAAGTGTAAGAGGACTGTGCTTTGATCTGCTCAAAAACCTTTTCCCGTGTTACATTTTGCAACCTGATCGTAAAACCTTTGTTTTGGCTGTACAATGCAGAAAAATGGATCAGACACACCAGAGCAATGACTGTCCGCAGAAGCATACTCCGGGCAGCTCTTTTGAGCCCTTTTCCCGTCGACGTCACATTCATGTTCTTTTTTTTCATAAATTTGTAATGTTTAAGTGAGTAATTTAAACAACCGGATTTTCCGGCCTCGGGGCAGAAGGCGTGCAATGCCTTCTGCCTTCTTTTATATATCTCTGACAATAAATTGCCTATGTCTCTTATCACGAAAACCGCCAACATCAATTATAGCAAAACATCTTACATCTCTTTTGTCAAAAACTGCTTACATCTATTAGGTAATAAGACATTTACACTTATTTGACAAAAACTTTATCATCCCTGAAATCAAACTTTATCAGGTCGGAGCTTCCCATAATCTCAAGGATTTTGCTGAAATCGTCGTATCTTTTAAGATCTCCCGTAAACCGCTTTTCCTTAATATCCTCTGACTGGTAAACCACCTGGACATTGTACCATCTTGAAAGAGTATTAAAGATATCCTCCAGCCTTTGGTTCCTGAAAGCAAATCGGCCATCTTTCCAGGCTGTGTACAAAGAGACATCCACACTCCTTTTTGTAACCGTTCCTGTAGCCTTATCCAGTTCAAACTGTTCCCCCGGTGCCAATAGAAGATTTCCGTTTCCTGTTCCTGACGAGAATGAAACTTCTCCCTCAACCAGTGTAGTCGTAAGGCTGATATCATCTTTATAAGCCCTGACGTTAAAAGAGGTGCCCAAAACCTCAATCTTTGCATCATCAAGTTCTACAATAAAAGGTTTGTCCGGATTGCGGGCCACTTCAAAATAGGCCTCCCCCCTGAGCCTGACACTCCGTACTTTTTCGTTGAAAGAGACAGGATACTCAATTTCGGTTTCTGAATTTATCCACACTTTTGTCCCATCTTCGAGCAGAAGCTGATACTCTCCGTTGCGGGGCACAAAAATCCGGTTATACAGATTCTTTTTTGCACGGGCAGACTCTTCTGTTTTGCTGTAAGTGATAAGTCCGTTAGCATTAGTTAACAGGCTACCTTCACTTTCATTTATAACATAAGCAGAATCCTGTTTGAGTTCGATACTTCTTCCGTCTGCCAGGATCAGGGTTGCACGGCTGAAACCGGGGGGTATTAAAGGGATCTCTCTTTTAAAATTGGTGAACAGCAAAGTGGCAGCAATTGCAAGCGGGAGAATGAGCAGTGCTGCGTACTTCAATAATCTGCGGTAATTACTTAAAGAATTTCTGCTTCTGTATTTTCTGATGAATTGCTGATACTCTTTTTCTGTATCTATCCGGCTGTACCTGGCCACTCCGTTTTCTATCCGGCCTTTGTTGCATATCCGCTCAAAAAACTCTCTGTTTTCAGCAGATTCATTCAACCACTCTTCAAGAATGGTCTTTTCCGGAGGAGTGATAATTCCCTGTTGATACCGGGCAATGATCTTTGCAATTTCAAAGGCGCTTTCCAATGGTTTCAAAGCTCTCTTATTTTTGAGTTATATAAATAAGACCGCCTTAGGAGAAAAAAGAGTGAACCCAAAGGGGAAAAAGAGTGAACCCAAAAGGGAAAAAGAGTGAACCCAAAAGGGGAAAGAGAGTGAACCCGGAGGAGGAAAAGAGTGAAGGGCAGGTGCTAAATTTTAAAGATTGATAATATGAAAAACAGATCTTTCATATATTTCTGCAGATATTTTTTACCGATTTGCTTATGGGTTTTTACGGTTTCAAGCGAAATTTCAAGCTTATCTGCAATCTCCTGATTTTTTAATCCGTTCATTGACAGCTGATAAACCGCCCTGGTCTGAGGCGGTAATTTTTCTATTGACTGGTAAAGGATCCTGTATGTCTCCTCCTCAAGAACTTTTATCCAGAATCTCTCTTCATCCTGATATGTTGTTAGAATATTTGATGAATAGCGATTCCTGACAGCCTGATGTTCCAACTGCTTGATACAGCTGTTTTTAACCGTAGTATAGAGGTATGATTTAAGATTTGTAACCGAACTGAATATCTCCTTATGGTCAGTAAGTTTCAGAAATAGATCCTGCACAATGTCCCTGGCGGTCTCTTCACTTTTGACATAGGATTCAGCGAAAAAGAGAAGCGGGGAAAAGTAATTCTCAAAAAGCGACCTGAATGCATCATGATCTCCTTTAGCCAATCTTTCAAGCCAAATGTTTTTATCATCATGCGGATTCATAATCTGAATTTTGTGAACAAATGTAGTAGTTGAAACTCAAATTACCAATATTCAAAATTTTTATACATTTGTTTTATATAAAGTTGCATTTGTGTCAAAAAACCTGAACAATGAGACCGGCCTGCTGCAATCGTTAGCCCGGGGAGACGAAAAAGCTTTTGAGCAGATCTACTCCCTATACAGTCCCATTGTATACCGGACAGCAAGGCAATTTCTGCAAAATGACCAACTGGCGGCAGATCTGTTACAGGATATTTTTATTACAATCTGGATCAAACGGGAGACTTTCTTAAAAGTGAACAATTTACAAGCTTACCTGATTGTAATGAGCCGTAACCTGGCACTCACACATCTGCGGGAAGTGGCTAAAGAGATTACAGAAAAAGAGAAATGGGCTGCCGTTCTCCCGGATACGGAGAATGAAACAGAGCAAAAACTCAACCGTAAAACATTGGGAAAAATTCTGGAAGAGAGCATTAACCAACTGCCACCTCAGCAAAAAAGGGTTTTCAGTCTGGCTAAACTTGAGGGTTTGAGTTACGAGGAGATTGCCCACAAGCTGAATATTTCCACCACTACTGTAAAACAACATATCATTGCCGCAAACAAGTCTGTCAGAAGGCGTTTGGAGGAGTACGGAATACCTTTGTCCGTTTGCCTTCTGATTTTTTTCAGCAACAACTGACCCTATCAAAGGCAAAAATCACTCTTTATATCAGAGAGAGTTTATTCATTTTGCATACTTAAAGATCTTTGAGCTCATTTTGAGTTTATTATGAGTTCGTTATGTGCTTTATAGAGTAAGAACTTTTTACAAGGCTCATCATGCACTTTAAGAATTATAATGAATGGAATTCAAATTGGTTAATGACAGGCAATAATATGAAGAGGATCACTTATTTAATGCAACGCTTTTTCGAAGGGAAAGCAGACAAAGAGGAACAGCAGGAATTCATGCGGCTGGTCAACAACAACAAGTTTGACAGATTATTCCTGAAAGCCTGGGAAAGATTATTGAAAAAGAATCTGGAAAGTGGAGAAGAACCTGATGAAAAACTGACGGCTATAGTTCAGGACATCAGGAAACGGTTCAATCTTAAGGATTACGAATACATCCGCACTCTGTCAGAAAGCCAAAATTCCGATGCAAGCCGCAACTCAAACGAAAATAAAATCTTTGAACCTCAAACCTCAGAACCTCAAACTTCAGAAAACCAAATCTCAGAACATCAAATCTCAAAAAACCAGACTTTTGGAACACACAGAATCATTCATTCAAACCATACCCGCCGCAGATTTATTCTCTGGAGTGCCGCCGCCGCAATCCTTATACTGATTTCAGTCACCTATTTTACAAAGAACTATTTTATCCGTGAAAACCAGTCATCACTTTCACAAACCCTTATTGAACCGGGGATAAAGGGTGCAACACTAATTCTGGATGACGGAACAGTTGTTCCCCTTTCAGATACAACTAAATTCTCTCTTAGAGAAAAGGATGGAACACTGATTCAAAAAGAGTCCGGAAATATCAACTACACAAGTCAGGATAGATCAAAGGCAGAAAAAGAGATTTTCAACACCATAATAACCTCCACAGGAGAAGAATACACCCTTCAGCTCTCCGATGGTTCCCTGATCCATCTAAATGCAGAGAGCGAGGTTCGTTTCCCGGTAAAATTTGTCAGAAACTCCAGGGAGGTGAGTGTAAAAGGGGAAGCCTATTTTGTGGTGGCAAAAGATGCTGCCCGCCCCTTTACCGCAAAAACTACAAAGATGAATGTCCGGGTTTTGGGAACTCAGTTTAATATAACTGCTTACGAAGGAGAAAACTCTGTAAGAGCCACCCTTGTTGAAGGCAGCCTGGAAGTCTCCTCGCTGATAACGAAAAACACATTGGTGATTATGCCCGGGCAACAGGCTTCAATAGGTGAACCCGGAGAGCTGGAGATAAAAAATGTCGATACCAAACTCTACACCGACTGGATAGACGGTAAATTTATCTTCGTAAACGAAAGGCTTGAAGATATTATTATCAAACTCAGACGTTGGTATAATATTGAGGTAGAATATGCCGATGAGAGTGTCAAAGATATCCGTTTCGGAGCCAGGCTAAACCGTTACACACAGGTCAACACAATCTTTGAAATTATGAACAACACCCGATTAGTAAACATAGTACAAACCAAAAACAAATTTATGATCAGACCTAACCGTTAAAAAATCAAAAAGATACGGAGGAAAAAATCGCCATTCCATCCTCCGTATCAGGTAATTAAATTAGAACAATGTCTAACTTAACTTAACAAATTTATGAAAAAAAACAAAAATGAAGCTTTTTTCATTGCACGAAAAATGTTGAGAATTATGAAACTTACGATTTTCATAATTATCCTGGGGATGAACCAGATCAGCGCCACAGTCTTTTCACAGGCCCAAAAGGTAACCCTGCAGATGGAGAACAGCTCCTTTGAACAGGTACTCTGGGAGATTCAGAAACAGACCGACCTTGTATTTATGTATGGGGCCGAAGATGTCAGGAGTGTAAAGAACCTTTCTGTCAAAGCAAAAAACAAAGAGGCGATTGAAGTAATAAAGGATTGTCTTAAAGGCAGCGATCTTGACATGAAGGTAGTTAACGATGTTGTGGTTATTATGAAGAAAAGTGAAATCTTAAAACCAATCGACATCGAGATCAGAGGAAAAGTCACCGACAAAGAGGGGCGTCCACTTACGGGCGTCAATGTTATTATTAAAGGCACATTGAAAGGGGTTGTCACTGATGCGGACGGCAAATACTCCATCAAAGCACCTGACAATTCCACACTTATCTTCAGTTTTCTTGGTTTTGTGAAGAAGGAAATACCCGTAGCAGGAAAGACTGAAATTAATGTAAGAATGATAGAAGAACTTGCCGAGTTGAAAGAGGTTACAGTTAATGCTGGGTATTATACTGTAAAGGAGAAGGAGAGGACCGGCAGTATTTCAAAAGTAAAAGCGGCCGATATAGAAAAACAGCCGGTAACCAATGTTCTCTCTGCATTACAGGCTAATGTGACAGGTCTGGATATAACCCAGCAGACAGGTGTACCGGGTGGAAACTTTCAGGTGCGTGTACGTGGGCAGAACAGTATAGCCAGCGGGAACGATCCCTTGTATATAATTGACGGGGTTCCATTTTCAACTACTTCTTTGTCACCGGTTAACAATTCAAATTTTCATATTTTTTTAAAAGGAACAAGCCCGCTGAACAGTATTGATCCTGCGAATATAGAAAGCATCGAAATCTTAAAGGACGCAGATGCCACTGCTATTTACGGTTCCCGCGGTGCAAACGGGGTTATCCTTATAACCACTAAAAAGGGTAAGGCAGGAAAGACAAAAGTTGACTTGAACTTTTACAGTGGTATAGGGAATCTTACCAGATATATGGATCTACTCAATTCCGAACAATATCTCGAGATGAGGAATGAAGCTTTTGCGAATGCCGGAAAAACCCCGGGTAGTTCTGATTATGATCTGAACGGCTTCTGGGACAATACACGTTATACAGACTGGCAGAAGGTATTGTTGGGAAACACAGCATATAGCAACGACATCCAACTTACAGCTTCAGGAGGGAGTGATCTGATACAATTTTCTGTCGGGGGTGGATATCACCGTGAAACGACTGTTTTCCCGGGCAACGGCAGCGACCAGAGGATCTCCACCCATCTCAGACTCACTAACATCTCACCAGACCAGAAACTCAGAATAAATGCAGTAGTAAATTACTCCATGAATTTTTCCGACCTGATAAGCAGGGATTTAACAACTGACGCATTGACTTTGGCTCCGGTTGCCCCGGCTATATACAATGAAGACGGCACTTTGAACTGGGCACCAACATCCTCCGGGTTGGGCTCATGGACAAATCCACTTGCTTATCTCAAAGGGGGATATGATGCCACAACAAACAACTTCATAGGCAATATTGATGCCAGTTACCATTTGTTGAAGGATCTGATTTTAACAACATCCGTG
>JALNXR010000127.1 GCA_023230265.1 Bacteroidales bacterium
CAATATACCTAATCCTGTCTCTAAGTCTCCATTAGTTATCATCTTTCTATGTCCATAGAAGCAATGTATCAGTAGGTCTGTATGAGTTCCATCTACGCTCATTATTATAGACGTTAGGACAAGAGCATAAGTGAAAGGGACATTTCTAATAAGACGATAGAAAACATGAATCTCCATACTTCCAGCTAGAAGTTCCTCGAGAATCATAGTCATTCTCTCTGGTCTCTGGTCTGATGTAACTCCTACCTTCGGAAGACTAAGCTCTATACACCGCTTCAAGTCAGGCCAGTTCTCTGAGATGCCATGAGGGAGAAGCTTAATCATCCTTATCTCACTTATAACTTCTTCTTCACATACTTCCTTGATTTCCATAGGTTCCTCGTATCGCTGTCTTATCGTTTAGCTTCCATCTTATCAGCAAGCTATCTACTTCGAAGGCACTAAAGAGTGGAGCAGTTACATGTACCTTAAAGTCTACTCCACTTACAACAGGAGATACTACTCCCTTAGCATTAACATCCTTGAGAGTGCTCCTTGTATAGCTTCCCAATGTATTGTAGCAATAGTCTACACCTGCTTGCATACCACTTCCAGTACAACCGATTTCAAGGACGCTTATCATCTTAATTGCACGAAGGTTCATATCAAAGCTATTCGTTGTAAAGAAGGCACTAGTGTCAGCGTCTACTGCTTCATGTAGAGCTCCATACAATCCAGAACCTACTCTTACTATTCCAGACGGTAGCTGGTATATCTCTGATAAGCCAGTCGAGAGTAGATACGTTCTAACTCCATCAGATATATAGAATTCCTTCTCTAGCTTATCATAGTTAATAACTATATCAGCAGCTCCTAGATTTGTCATGAAGTTTTTGTAGCCAAGCTTCTTTAGCTCCACCGTTCTAAACTCAATATTCTCAGTAGCTGACCATAGGTACCCTTCCGTATCCACGAAGATATGTCTATGCTTGTCTCCTCCAATACAGCCTTTTCCTGCTATACCATGCTGTAGCATAACTCGCAGACCGAAGCCTGTTACTGGACTAGATATAGGTCGGAGAGCGGAGACTCCTCCTGAGCCATAGACCATGACATACTCTCCGAGCCTCTTAACACAATAGACATCACCAAACCAACCTACTGGCATCTGACCTGTTATGTTAGTTTGGTCCTCTTTATCCAAGAGCTCTGTCAGATATGTTTTACCTATACCTGACCAAGCAACCCAATTACTCTCGTCTCCACCGAAGCCACCTGCGATTAACTGACCTTTATAGTTGCATACGCTCTCTACTATATGAGTTAGAGTCTCTACAGAAAAGACTCCTGTCGTTGTATCTCTCACAACACACGTAGCTCCATTTACCCAGACTTGATAGTAGTAGAAGTCTGCCATATGCCAGATGTCTCCGACTGGTAGACTAGTTATCTTTGCTGTTAGATTGTAGCCTGAGTCTGCTTCATATATCCCAGTTTCACTGGCAGCGAAGATACCTATTGTAGTGTCAAACAACTGAGGATAAGGCCAGGAGTAAGTAGGTGCACCAGTTAGTGGGTCTGTTATTGCTACATAAGGCACTAGACCACTTTCGTCTACTTTCATATTGTAGCACTCAAGCAGCCCTGGTACATTCCTCCTGAACCTATCGTTAGGAAGAAGTCCTATATGTAAACCTTCATTATAAGGAAAGTTAAACTCTTTCATCTTACCCTTCCATACAGTCTATCTCAGCAATCTCTTCTTCAATCCAATCGCTGTTTAGCTGTATCATTGTCTTATCTATTGCAAGGTCCCAATCCTTAGCACCTTCTGTATTCCTATACATCTGCTCCAGTTTATACAGGGCAGCCTGTACGAGAAGGAGAGGATGTGTTACTGTCCAATAATTATAGTCGTCATCTTCAGTCAGTGCGTCTGAATAGAAGAGACCTACTACCTGTAGAGTATAAGTAGCTACATCAGGTGGAGGACTTATCAATACAGCGTTATATCCTTCATGTAATGAAGTTATAATATCCTCGAAAGCCCACTGTTGATTGTAGTCTCCTACTGTAAGTGTAGTAGGATATGGCCTAGCATTTACAGGAAAGTAGACATAAGGCTCAGATGGAGTTATATTTGCTTTAGGTTCACTGTAGTAGTTCTTCATCTCAAGAAGGTCATCTGCCTTTACTAGCTTCACCTTATCTGTCTCAGTATAAAGCCATACTTCCTTTATCGCACGACAGTCAGGGATTGGTACTAGTATCTGTGCAGCTGCTAAATCGTAGGTATATCTAGCTTCTGTCTTCCCACCGAAGAGCCTACGGTCAAGTTCTCTACAACCCTGATTAATGAAGAAAGTAGCATCAGCTACAACTCCAGCAGCTGTAAGGTCGTTCCTTCCAGAGAGTTCTACGAACATATCTACTATATCCGAGAGAGTAGATGTCGTTGAAGCTGTTATCTCTTCGCCTGGTATTACAAGAATGTCAGACATTATACTACCTCCAAATTAATACAATAGCACCTTAGTAATCATCTCAGGTTATATTAAAGACAAATCCTATAAATCACTAAGTCCATAGTACTCCCTAAAAATGAAAAACTATAACCTTAACTATTCCAGATGCAAGGTCAACTGCACCACCTGTTTTATTCATTATCGTTACTAGTACAGTATTAGCAGCTCTTACATAAGCAGTTATTAACCAATCTACTGGACCAAGAGTTGTCAAAGTAGCAACTGCAGGGTCTCCTAAAGCCGCTCCTGGGACTGTCACATCAACTGACCAAACACCACCGTCGTTCAAACTCGGAAGGTCAAGAGTAGTCGTACCAATAAGCTGAGAAGCATAAAAACCAAATATCGAAGTGTCATTAACAGTTAAAGTTTCAGAAGCATTACCGACTATGGTAATAGGCTTTACAATACCTGTCCCGTCATTTTCTCCCATAAGAGAATACTTTCCAGGTGCAGGAGTAACAAGAGAGCTATAAGAAACTACTGTCCCCTGACTGTTACTAAAGTGCATCAAGTCATTTATGTTTGGTCCAACAACTCTTGGAGAGATAATAGTAAGCTCCCTTTGTGTAATAAAATTAAACGGATAGGAGTCTCCACCTTCTGAACAGCAATTAATGAGAGACAAAGAATATCCTGCACCATCACTATTTGTGTTCCCTTCCAATCTTATATTGTCGCCAGTGTTATCTTGTCCTACACAATTAATAAGAGAGGAAGTATATAACTGCTTTATATGTATTCCATAAGAACCATTCTCATAAGCCCAGCATGATTCAAATGTAGTAGTTGTACCCACCTGTCCTTCTGCGGCAGTCGATTTTATCCCTACGCCACTATTGGAATATGACTTTATATTTCTAAACGATGAGACTATAGGAAGATACGCATCAAAGCCATCAACACATCCTGTTATCATTATATTCTCGGCAATACTCCTTTCTCCTGATAGTCTTATCCCGTTCCATGTATACGAACCTCCATCAATAGTGATATTCCTTACACTTGCACCATACCCATTGGTGTAAACTGTTGCATGGTCACGTTGTAAATTTGCATCGAGCATATAAGCACCTGAACCAGCAGCACCAGCTTTTATAGTAGTTATCAATGGGTCAGCACCAACAATCCTTATGCCCTGAATACCTATCTTTGATTTAATTAGATATGTCCCTAATGAAAAAAATACAGTCCCACCAGAAGATAATGATGTAATGGCTAATTTAATAGCAGCAGTATCATCAGATACTCCATCACCAGTAGCTCCCCACCATTCAGGATAGGCTTCTTTTATTGTAGTAAGTGATACTGCTCCAGCTCCATCAAATATCTGATATAGTCCAGATACATACATACTAGCTATTGTAACTGTATATCCACGTTCTATATCCAGCTTTCCAGGAGGCTCAAAACATAAGCAGATATTGCTTGGAACGACTATATTTTCAGCAATCGCTACTACATCTGATATTACTACAGTTGCATCAGCAGCTCCTATATTAGACACTACAGTTGCAAGGTCATCTCCCCACCAGTCTATATATACTTTACAACCACTGGGGAAAGCTACTGTTCCATCTCCTGTGAATACTGTATAAAGTCCTATCTCAGGCATTACTGAGAATGTTAGTGTTATTCCATTGCTAATATTAAGAACTACTCCCTTTGGTATATAGACATGACCAGCGACTAATGTATTCTTAGTTATAGAATAAGTCCCTGGTATGATATTGTCAGATTGAATGTTGTAGAAGGTATAGGTAGTAGCGTAACCAAGTCTATTCAGTACAAGGTCAAAGAGCTGTCCTTGGTCATAATCGAAAGCATTTATGTAGAAAGTATAGTAACCATACTCGTCTGTAGTAACTTGGCTTACTGCATCTGTACTAGAGACAGAAGTATAAGCTGTTGCAGGAGTACTAGTTCCTGCAAGATATATCTTAACAGTTGCTGAGGCTATAGAATCTCCAGCAGGTGACTCCGCACGACCATAGAATTTAATCCTCATCACTGTCTCCTTTGGTGAAAATTTCACAGTAGGATGGAGGAACCGAAGCTCCTCCACCCTGTTCAACTGTTAGACGATCTTACGCAGAATCGTCACCGAATCCATCGAGTACCATGAAGGTATCAGGATGTCTCAATTCCAAGCCAGCCTCAGTAAGGAATTCCTCGTTCGTGGCGTCATAACGTCCGTAGTTGGTTCCCTCAGCTGCGGTCTTTCCACCTTCGCCGTAGAAGGTAGTATCAGTAATGTATCTGTATACGATGTTCTTCGGTTCAAATAGAATCATCATCTTTCTTAAGGACGACTCCTGACTCATCAGTGGATGGAGCTTCAAGTTAATAGTACCCCAAGGCGTAGTCCACTCAATGATCTTCAAGCCGTAGCTGGTTGTCTTTGGAGTAATGTCCATGTGAGCGCCTGCGAGAGCAAGTCTCTTCATGGCGAGAAGAACGGTCGAGCCGCATATAGCCAGTTTCTCAGCACTCCCGAACCTGAAGAGTGTCTCGAGATAGCTGTCAAGCCAGGTCTCACCACCACCAGACTCTGTCCAGCCTTTACCACTGTAGGTTGTGTTGATTGTATAGCTGTTGTAGTTCGCTACAACATTCTGCCGTACGAAGTCGATGATACCCTGAGTTGTTCTCTCAGGCTTTCCACTTGTTCCAGTATTCTCAGTAGGAATACCGAAGAGCCATGCCTTCTCCATCTCAACTCCATGAAGCTCCAGGCACTCTCTCTTTGCTTCCTGATAAGCAGGACCAGTTCTCAGCTTCGTCAGACGAGCAGTCCTGGTGATGCTCAGAGGTGTACGGAAGATCTGTGTGTAGTTATAGTACTTGGTAGGGTCGTATGCTAAAGCTGCTGGCATAGCGGCACCTTCCTCGTTGATATTGCCGACTACGATGAAACGATCTGCGGTTCCAAGGTTGTAGCTAGAAGCTGTCCTGATGTCGTAGTCATTATCGTCGTCCTCAAGCATTGTGCAGGTGAGGTAGGAGTTTGCTCCATTCACTGTCCTTGCCGTTACTTTGACATTGACATCTACGTACGGAGCTGAGACATCTCTGACGATAAGCTGATGTCCAACCCTTACCTCTGCTATCGTTGCAGCTGCCATCTTCAGATAGATAGTCGTGCCAGAAACTGCACCAGCTCCACCTGTAGGATAGCTTGAGACATACGAACTCGAAAGAGATGAATCTAAATAAACTCCAGTAATTGACCCAGCTTGATCTGGGAACTTCTTAGTCCACCAGTAGAACTCAGGGTCATCAACTTTCTCTTGTTTTAGTTTACTTGAGATAGCCGTAAGAGGCATCTCACCATTAGGATAGAGACGAAGCAGCATCTCTCTCCAACTTTTCGGTCTCTGGTCTGTTACCCAGTCTCCAGTTCCACGCATTCCTGCAAATCCACTCATAGTATCCTCCTATTAAAGATGTTCGATTTTATCGACTAAACCTTTTATTCTACCTGGGGAACCATAGAATACAGTTCCAGGCATTACGTTTCTAGTTACAACGCTTCCTACTCCTACGACAGAGTTCTCGCCTATTGTAACTCCAGGTAGAACCATTACTCCAGCTCCTATCCTCGCAGCTCTTTTAACAGTATAGCCATTTACAATAAAGGGCTTTATATGCCGTCTATTGTGAACCATATAGTTATCATTACAGCCGCAGAACATAGGTGCTATAAAGACAAGGTCTTCAATCACAGCGCCTTTGGTTATATGACACTGTGCGTGTATAAGACACTTACTGCCCACTGAACAGTCGCCTTCGAAGACGGTTAGATGACCAATTACAG
>JALNXR010000128.1 GCA_023230265.1 Bacteroidales bacterium
CTCTCCCTTACAAAAAAGGATTGGCAAATGATGGAGAGGGACAAATTTGAAGAGATCTTAAGGGACTCTCCCCTTAAAAGAGCCGGATATGAAAAGATCATGGACAACCTGGAGGGACTCTGAAATAATGCAAAAGCTTATTTAAGTATATAAATGATTAACCAACAAGATAACGGCATGGATCTGCAAACCATAGTCAGCTGTAGTGAATCACCTCATAAAATATCCTACAGGGACAAAATATTATTTACCGGATCCTGTTTTGCCTCAGAGATAGGCAATATTATGAAAAGGCTCCGTTTTATGGCTGAGGTTACCCCATTTGGACCGATGTACAATCCTGTCTCGGTGGTTCAGACCATAGAGAGAATTGAGAGCGGCACCCCTTTTAACGAGGGTGATCTCTTAATTCAGGAGGATGTATGCAAGAGCATCTTTGTCAGCAGTGAATACTCTGCACCCAGCCCGGAAGAGTTTCTCACCCAAAACAACAATATGCTTTTAAAGCTTTCCAGGCACTATAGGGACTCTGCCTGGATAGTTGTAACATTAGGTACAAACCGTATCTATACAGAAAAGAGGAGCGGCAGAGTGGCTGCCAATTGTCATAAACTGCCTTCTGACCACTTTTTAAAAAGCGAACTTACAATTAATCAGATTTACTCCCTTTTTGAACCGGTTATTAAGCGGTCAAAGGGAAAAAAATGGATATTCACGGTTAGTCCTGTAAGGCACTGGAAAGACGGCGCGCACGAAAACCAGCTCAGCAAGGCAACCCTTTTGCTCGCGGTGGATATGTTACAGAAAAAAAATGAAAATGTATATTATTTCCCTGCATATGAGATAATGATGGATCAGCTGAGAGATTACAGATTTTATGCCGGGGATATGATTCATCCCTCTCATCAGGCTGTAGAGTATATATGGGAAAGATTCCGGGAAGTATATGCAGACTCTTCTGAAGAGGACCTTTTAAAAAATGTAAGAAAACTAAATGCCATGGAGGATCACAGGCCTGTGTTTCCTTACAGCCGGGAGTACTTAAAGTTTGAAAATGAGATGAGATCTCTCAGAAAAAAGATAGAGGATAAATTGTATAAATATACAAAAGATCACAATTTATAACTAATAAATGTTTGTGTTTTGTTAATATTTTCTTTTATGACTGTTTCTCAGGATATAAAAGATTGTTTTTTATTGTTTTTTAGAAATAATGATTTTATATTTGCATTAAGGAAAAAAACAGGAAACTCAATACCTAACAACTAAATTATGAATAAAGCAGAATTGATATCGGCAATTGCCGGTAAGGCAAATTTAACAAAAGCAGATGCCAGAAAAGCTCTAAACGCTTTCATTGGTGCAGCTGGTGAAACCATGAAGAAGGGTGAAAGACTTACTTTGGTTGGATTCGGCTCTTTTTCAGTAGCTAAGAGAAGTGCCAGAGATGGCAGAAACCCAAGGACAGGTAAGAAGATTAAAATTGCTGCTAAAAAAGTAGTAAGATTTAAACCCGGAGCTGAGCTCACTAAGATGGTCAAATAGGCTCTGCATGATTTTTAAAAGGCTGCCGTGAGGCAGCTTTTTTTTTGTCTGGAACTCCTGGTTCAGGTCTGGATTACATACAAAGTTCAGGTATAGAGTACAAAAACTATTACAATTCCACCGTTTATATCGAGTTCAACCTGCCCGGTCAGGGCTTCGTTCAGGGTCCCTTTCCACCAGTTATCAAACACTACCTCTTTTAGAGGGTATTTCAGTCCCCTTGATTCAATTTTAACACTCTCCCCTATACCAAAGAGGGATATCTGGGTTCCGGGTGGAATTCTCAGGCTGCAGTCTTTTGTGTATGGAGTGAAGTAGCCCCAATCTGTATACATGGTAATGGGAATGTCACTTTTTTTTGCATATTCTGCCAGCAGGGAGATATTCCCCAGAGTGTGGTCCTCTCTTCTGCCTGTGGCTCCGGCTATGGCTATGGATCCGGGATTGAGTGCAAGAGAGTAATTAAAGGATTTTGTAAGGTCATTGCTCTCCTGGTCAGGATCCTTGTGTATTATCGGACTGTATTTCTCCATTCTCTCACTATCCAGAGAATCCATATCGCCCACAATTGCATCGGCATGCCTGCCGATTCCCTCCAGGTGTCTTATGGCGCCGTCGCAGCAAACCACAATATCAGCATCCCTGATAATGCGCAGGGGAACAGGATGGGAGGGAAACTCACCATCTGCCACAATTACCAGTTTTCTTCCGTTACCTTTCATTTTCTTTTTATTGACCAGTATCAGATCACTATCTGTTTATATATCCGGAAAACTTAAATAAAACAGGATTGTTCTGTGTTTCTGAATCCCCTGAGAAACTCCCCGGCGGAGATCCGTCTCTTGCCCGCCACCTGCAACTCTTTAATCTCTATGTAGATATCAGAACAGGCTGCCAATAGTTTACTCCCGTTTTCAATCATAAGAGTTCCCGGCTTTCCGTTGGATTTGAGCTCTGTGACATTGCATTTGAAAATCTTTAAATCACAGCTGAAGTCCCCTCTTTTTACCGTGGTGTAGGCTCCGGGCCATGGACTAAGTCCCCTGACAAGGTTTTTTATGCTCTCCCCGGTAGCATTCCAGTCAATTTTTCCTCTCTCCTTTGTGAGTTTTGGAGCCTGGGGAAGATCTTCTGTGCCGGTAAAAAATCCTGACTGTTTTACGGGAATTACTTTCCTGTGGATAATAGCTTCTGTTGTTTTTAAAACTAGTGCAGCTCCGGCCTCTGCAAGTTTATCGTGAAGGGAGCCGAAATCATCCTCCGGATCTACAGGACACTCCTGCTGAAACAGTATGTCACCTGTGTCTATCTCCTTGTTGAGCATAAAGGTTGTAACCCCTGTGACACTCTCTCCGTTGATAATTGCATAGTTTATCGGTGCAGCACCCCTGTAACGGGGCAGGAGGGAGGCATGGAGATTGAAAGTTCCCAGCGGAGGCATGGACCAGACAATCTCCGGAAGCATCCGGAAAGCTACCACTATGAACAGGTCTGCATGGTATGAGGCCAGATCTCGTATAAACTCAGGATCTTTTAGAGATAAGGGCTGGAGGAGCGGGAGATTGTTCTCCAGAGCAAACTCTTTTATTTCGCAGCACTTGACCGCCAGACCTCTTCCGCAGGGTTTGTCAGGCGCAGTCACCACAGCCACAATCTCATAATTCTCCTCCAGCAACCTGCGGAGCGGGACCACTGCAAAGGAGGGGGTTCCCATATATACTATTCTGGTCTTTTTCATCCTCTATTCTGAATCTTCTCTTATTCTCTTTCTTCTTCTCTTCTCTTCTCTTCTCTTCTCTTCTCTTCTCTCTCTTATAACTTCTTCTTTCTGATTTTTCCGGGATTAAACAGATTTTTAAATATGTTCCTGAAAAATATCAGGTAGGTCTCTGCGTTAAACAGGGATGAATCCCTTGTGGATTTCCAGGTGAGATAGACACCTATCGGGAATAAAACAGCAGTGGAGATTAAAGTTCCCATCGCAGGGGAGATCACTCCGTCTGTTGCCAGCTTTTTACCGCTAATATCTATTACCCAATATATTACAAAGAAGAACATTGATACTACAACAGGTGTCCCCAGCCCTCCTTTTCTGATAATTGCTCCAAGAGGAGCGCCTATAAAGAAAAAAATCAGGCAGGCGATGGAGAGGGTGAATTTCCGGACTCTTTCGACCCTTATCTTTCTGAGCGGTCTTGCATAGTTCCCTTCGTCCATAACATAGCTGTCCAGAAGGGTCGTTGTATTTATCAGGTTAACAGTGGCTCCCTCAGCAACCTCCATCTCCTTGTAGGCAGAGTCAAAGTTTAGCAGGGTATCCAGTGGAAAGCAGGCTGATAATTTTTTGTATACAGAGGTGTCAAACTGCCTGGGATACATAAATCCCCCCGAGAACAGAATACTCTTGAGCTGGCTCTCCTTAATCTGTGAATAGACAGAATCTATAGAGTCCCTGGCATGATTAAGCTGTCCGAGATTCTGTGACATCACCTCATTGCTGAAGCGAGAGGCATCGGACCGTTTAAAGGCATAATTATCCAGGGATATTATAATGGACTCCTTTTTGAAGCCGATTTTTTGCAATGGATATGTAGTATCGGAGGGACTTCTTGCAGGCTCTTCATACGAGAAACCGTCATAGAGGTTGAATATCAGGTTGCGTTTATCCTCGGTAAGCTTGATTGAACCGGAGTCTGCAAGGGTCAGGCTGCTGTTTCCCCTTCTCTCGGTATGGTTATAGACCATTACCCCGTATATGGCTCCTGTATTTTCATCCCTGCTTTTTATCCTGATTGTGTACCCCTCGATTCCGTTGTAGAATATTCCGGTGGGTATCCGTATCTCCTCCCTGGTTTTACTGATATCGTCCCTGAGCGCATAAATATTATTATATGCCACGGGAATAAGGTTGTTTGAGGCAAAGAATGCAGCTATGCTGATAAATACCGATACAAATATCAGGGGAGTTATTATTCTGGGAAGGGAAATCCCGGCGGCCTTCATTGCAAGAAGTTCGTTGTTCTCCCCAAAGGCTCCCATGGTCATAATCGATGAGAAGAGTGTGGAGATGGGCAGAACAAGGGGTATCAGAGTAGCCGCACCCCATCCGAGAAATTCGGCGATCACTCCAAATCCCAGACCTTTGCCCACCAGTTCGTCTATGTAGAGCCACAGGAACTGGAGAAGCAGGGCGAATGTCACCAGCAGAAAGGTGAGAACAAATGGCCCCAGAAAGGACTTAAGTATCAGGATGTCAATTTTTTTCACAAATTACCCTCTCTATTTTACAGCAAGTTCTGTCAATCTGTTTATTGCGGCAGAAAGCCCCTCGGGGTTTTTGCCTCCCGCACTGGCAAAGAAGTTCTGACCTCCTCCTCCGCCCTGAATATATTTAGCTGCCTCTTTAATATCCTTTGAGGCATTGTAGCCGTGGGCAACCAGATCGTTGGAATACATCAGTGAGAGAGTGGCTTTGCCCTCAAATTCACTGCCGGCTATAAAGACAGTGTTCTCCACATCGCTTCTCAAGCCCAAAGCAACGGTTTTAACCAGCTCAGGGTGATACTCACCCTTTAGGATCAGTAGATTAATTCCATTTATACTTATTGCGTTTTCCAATAGTGATTTTCTGATACTTTCTGCTCTCTCTTTCATTGCACTCTCTACCTCCCTTCTGAAATCCTCATTCTCGGAGAGAAGTTTTTTAATTGCTCCGGAAAGGTTAGGGGTGTTTTTAAGCATCTGCCTGAGTTCCTTTATAGTATCTTCGTTATCGTTGCACACTTTCTCTGCATACTCGCCTGTTACGGCCTCAATTCTCCTCACTCCGGCAGCAATTGCCCCCTCAGAAACAATTCTGAACAATCCTATGTTCCCTGTTGCAGATGTATGAGTTCCTCCGCAAAGCTCAATAGATTCATTGAACTTTATCACGCGCACCTTATCTCCGTATTTCTCCCCGAAGAGAGCCATTGCCCCCATCTCTCTGGCCTGTTCTATCTCCATCTCCCTGAACTCATCCCTTGGGGAATTATCTCGTATATATTTGTTTACAAGCTTTTCAACCCTTCTTATCTCCTCTTCACTCATTTTCTGATAGTGAGAAAAGTCGAACCTGAAGTAATCATAACTCACCAGAGATCCCTTTTGCTCAATATGACTGCCGAGAACCTCCCTCAAAGCCCTGTGAAGCAGATGGGTCGCAGTGTGGTTGTTGGCAGTGGAGACTCTTCTTGCCAAATCAATTCTTGCAATAAAAACAGAGCCCGGATCAGAGGGGAGAGTTTCGCAGATTTGAATAATCAGATTGTTCTCTTTGAGAGTGTTAAGGATTTCAACTCTCTCACCCTTTTCTGATTCGATATAACCTGTGTCTCCAATTTGTCCTCCGCTCTCGGCGTAGAAGGGGGTTTTATCAAAAACCAGATGGTAATACTCCCGGTTTTTACTTTTTACTTTACGATATCTCAATATCTTTACATCCGCCTCCGTTGAGTCGTATCCGACAAAGATTGTCTCAGGACCGCTGTTAACCCCAATCCAGTCTCCCTCTTCTGTTGAGGTGGCATTTCTGCTCCTCTCTTTCTGTTTCCCAAGCTCCTCTTCAAATCCTTTTATATCAACCTTATACCCTCTCTCTCTTGCAATAAGTTCAGTAAGATCAATGGGGAATCCATAGGTGTCATAGAGCAGAAATGCCTCATTGCCGGGGATTATCTTCTCTCCGGAGTACTTTTCCAAAAGTGATTCAGTAA
>JALNXR010000159.1 GCA_023230265.1 Bacteroidales bacterium
CATTCGCCGAAACCCGATAAGTCAGTGGTGATGGTGGGAACGCGAAAAGCAATGCTTTCTAAGGGCGTATATCCCCATGGTTCATAATAGGAGGGAAAAACCGTGAGATCCAGACCTGGGAGTAGATTATAATAGGAGAGATTAAGAATCCCGTCATTACCGTTGAGATAGGTCGGGACAAACAGCACTTTAATCCTGTCACTCTCCCGGTTAAGCAGATCAAGCTCCTTTATTCTGCGCAGTACAGGGTCCATGTCAGGTTCGTTGAGCAGATGGCTCGTGTTGGTCGTGTAACCGGAATCAAAGGATGTTTTGGCTAACAGCTCTTTGTCCGGACCGTTATTCCATGCAGGTACAAATATAAACGCAAGTATCTCCCTTTTAATTTGCGGATCCTTGTTTAGCTCTCCCAGAGAGTCCAGGAAAATGTCTATTCCCTTGTTTCTGAACTCGTATCTTCCGCTAATGGCAATAATCAGAGGATCAACCGCAGGATGTAAACCTGTCATAAAGGAAGCTGTTGAGATTAGCTTCTCTCTTGCTGTCAGGCGTATTGCATTATACTCGCTCTCTTTAGGGGTAAAACTGTTTTCAAATCCGTTTGGTGTGACTATATCCACCTCCCTTCCCAGTAAAGCAGCACACTCGGCCGCTGTTATTCCGCTTACTGTTGTAAAGATATCTGCATTAAGAGCTGCAGTCTTTTCAAGAGAATGTTTAGCAGTTATATTAAACTCTCTTGTCTTCTGCTCTGCATCGTACTTACTCAATGAGCCGTAAAGGGGAAGGTTGTTTCCTGCCAACGAGCGGCCAAGCACTGTTGCATGTGTGGTAAAGACGGTGGCTACAGGTAGTCCGGTGTTTTTGAGATAGAGCACTCCCGCTCCGGTCATCCACTCATGGTACTGTGCAACAATTTTGTGAGAGGGAGAGAGGTTGAACTTGACATAACTTTCTATTACCATTCCGGTTGCATAACCAAACAGCGCACTCTCCACATAATCCCACCCTCCGCTTATTGAATCCAGTCCGTATTTTATCCAGAAATCGGTAAGTATCTCATCCTTTTTTCTTATGTAGGAAGAGAAATCGACCAGAATAGCAACAGGTTTGCCCACTACATTCCATCTGCCCACCCTGATTCTGAGCCCCTCCTCAGTCGCCTTTACCCTCCAGGATCTCAGGAGAGAGGGCTCCTCAATAAATTCGGGATTCTGCTGTGTGTCCCGCCATACATCAGGACCTATGAGAATATGGTTGTCTCCAAACTCTCTGGATAGATTTAATGCCTTTGTAGCTATTACTGTATGGATACCTCCTATCTTATTGCACACCTCCCAGCTTACCTCAAAAAGGTAGTCGGGAGTTATAATATTATTATTGTCCATCTGTTTGTTCTAATGATTTCTCTTACTTTTTCCACCACTTTGAGCAGTGCTCCGTGCATCTTTTGTTGCGATTGTTGCGATCTTTTTTGTGGTTGCCTGCTTTTTACTTTTTTTCTTTGCAGGGGTAGTAACCTCTGCAATTACTGTTCCACTTTTTTCTCCCTGAGAGTCAGTCTCTCTCTGAATTCTCAGGAGAAAATCGCTGATTACATTCATGTAGTTAATAAATGCATCGTAAGGAGAATCATAGGGATTGAAATAGTTATGAACAGCTCCGTCAGAAAAAAACTTAGTGCACATGTAATAGAGATGGTCGCTCTCCTGCAACTTTCTGAAATCTGATGTAAGGGAGGGATTATTCAGGTTTTTAACACTCTCCTCAGCAGAATAGAGTTTATTGAAAGCCTCATTCTGCAGTTCGTTTCCAAGCCAGGCTGTTGTGTCTCTCTCTTCATCGGCCCAGGAGATTGCATAGGGAACGTGAAGTGGTGCAACCGGCTGATGGATTGAGGTTGCCTGTGAAGGGGTCACAAAGCTGAAACCTGTGCGGGACAAAACAGCCTGGGGCAGATGCCTTAGAAATCCAAAAATACCGGTAGACTCCTGCTGATGTTCGCCAAAGGTTTCATAGTCCATAAAAATATTTACAATATCCTCCTTCACAAGTGCCTCTGCAATCCACGTCACAAATTTCTCTGCTGTAAGCGGCCAGTGAGGCCAGCTTCTCTCAGAAAAGCGGAAAGCTATATCATCGCTAAGGGATGAGTTCCGGAGCAGAAGCTTAAGCCTTGGGTTTATTGCGTTAGTATATACGTAATTAGGACTTTTCCAACCCAGAATGTGTTTAGCCCCTTCCGTAAGCATAGTCTTGAAGCCCATGCCATAAACACTCTCGCCTATTTTATCGGAATAGATCAGCTCAGTGTTCCTGAATGTTACCGGTTTCTGCCCGAAAAGTCTCTCTGTCATCTCTGAATGCTCCCTCACCTGCCGGCTAAACTCCTCGGAAGAGATAAGGGAGGAGAGTGAGTGCGAATAGGTCTCGGCCAAAAACTCCACGCAGCCTGTACCTGCCAGTTCCTTAAAACTTTCAATTACCTCCGGCATGTAACGTTCAAATTGTTCCATTACCACTCCCGAAACAGAGTAGGAGATCCTGAACTCTCCCCTGTGCTCTTTTATCAGCTCAAGCATAAGGTTGTTTGCAGGCAGGTAGCATCTGTCGGCAACTCTCCTTAGTATCGTCCTGTTTGTAAAATCATCATAATAATCAGTCCCGGTGCCGATGTCAAAAAACCTGTATGTTCTGAGTCTGTCAGGCTGGTGAACCTGAAAATAGAGGCAAATACTCTTTTTCATATCTGTAAATATTTCTTTTTTATCTTCCCGTCACCCGGTAATAAATCTCATTTACCTGGCGGGCTGCATTCTCCCATTTGAGGGTGTTTACCTCCTCGTAACCTTCCCTTGCAACCATATCCCTGAGTGCAGGATAGGTGAGCAGTGCATAAATCGAATCAGCCAGTGCATCCACATCCCAGAAGTCAACCTTTATTACATGGTTCAGCACCTCTGACACTCCGGATTGTTTTGAAATTATGGTGGGTACACCCGCTCTCATAGCTTCCAGAGGCGATATACCAAAAGGCTCTGACACAGATGGCATTACATAAACATCGGAGTAAGCAAACATCTTTTGGACATCTGTCCCTTTGAGAAAACCGGTAAAATGGAACCTGGAAGAGATCCCCAGCCTGGCTGCCCTTCTTATAGAACGGTTGAGCAGATCCCCGCTGCCGGCCATTACAAATCTCACATTGTTCTTTTTTCTGAGAACTTTTGCGGCAGCTTCGATAAAGTATTCAGGCCCTTTTTGAAACGTTATCCTGCCAAGAAATGTCACAATGCTTTCCGGAACGCCTCTGGTAATGCTATCACTCCCGTGCTCTTTTAAATCCACGGCATTGTGCACAGTAATAACCTTTCCGGGAGGTATGCCGTATTTGTTAATAACGATGTTCCTGGTTAGATTGCTGACGGTTATAACTCTGTCGGCCATCTCCATCCCAAGTTTTTCTATGTCGTAAACCAAAGTGTTGATGTTATCTCCGCTTCTGTCGAATTCAGTTGCATGCATATGGACAACCAGCGGTTTTCCGGTAACCCTTTTTGCTGCCACCCCCGCAAGGTATGTCAGCCAGTCATGGGCATGTATAACATCAAACCGGTTTTTGAGGGCAATCTGTGCAGCAATCATTGCATATCTTGCAACCTCCTCCATCAGGTTACTGCCATATTTTCCGGAAAATTTATACCTGCTGCCAATAGTGATCTTACACTCTTCTATCTGTAATTTTTTCTGATCCTCAACCAGTTCAGAAAAGCTGAGAGGGTCCAGATAGGGAACCAGATTCGATCCTATACGTACATACTCCACCTTGTCAAGCAGATAAGAAGCCTCCTTTGTATCTGTTTCGGCCTGAACATCACTCGCGTTTATTATTTTTACAGAACTTTGATCCTCATCGCCTGACGCAGACGGCATTACAAAGAGTACCTCTGTTCCCAGAGAGGATAATCCCCTGGTGAGACCGAAACAGGCGGTTCCGAGTCCTCCTGATATATGTGGCGGAAATTCCCATCCGAACATCAACACTCTCATACTTTTAATCTCTTTTAGTCATTGTATTGCCCCATCAGTCTCAGTGACCATAAAAGGGCTGCCACAGAGAGGGAGTAGGAGGTGCAGCCGTGAGGCTGATAGGGAGGATCCCCGTCAAACACCTCTGACATTGAACCTATGCAATGGTGATTAAGCTCTTCCTCAAAAGCGCAGACCAACTCTTTTGCCTCTCTGATAAAACTTTTCCCGTAAAGACGAAGCGATGCCTCGATGTAAAAAGAGAGGAGCCATACTCTGGCTGTACCTTGGTGGTATGCGCTGTCCCTGCTGTACTGATCCCCGTCATATTCACCCTTATATCCCGGACTTTGCGGAGAGAGGGTTCTTATCCCTCTGGGTGTGAGAAGCTCTCTTTTTACAGTTTTGAGTACCTTAGATCTGAATTCGTCACTGAGCGGTGAATATTCGAATGCACAGGTCAGCAGCTGATTTGGTCTTACCAGTTTGTTCTGCCCTTCCGGCCCCACATAATCTGCAAGATAACCTTTTGAATCGAGCCAGAAAGCCTTCATAAAACTGTTCTCAACCCTCTCCTTTACAGAACTCCAGTCAGAGACCAGACTCTCTTCACCGGCTCTCCCAGCCAAAGAGATCAGATAACATACCGCGTTGTACCACAAAGAATTGAGCTCAACCTGATAGCCGGCTCTCTCTGTAACGGGCTTCCCCGAGATATAGGCATCCATCCAGCTTGTGGCTTTGTCTCTCTCTTCTGCCCAGAGCAGTCCGTTATCGTGCATCGAGACATTTTTCCGGGTACCGTTGCGATAGGAGTTAAGAATCTCTTTGAATATGTGGCCGTATCCTCTCCAAATTTCTGTCTGATTGCCGGTTACGCCTGCATATTGCTGCATGGTCCGGATGAACCAGAGCGGCACATCTGTCTTAATATTATCTCTTAGCAGTGAGTCGCTCTCCCTGGTAACGATTGTACTTATAACCTGTCTAAAGATTTTTCTGCCGGAGGGGGAGTGCAGTGTCAGGCCTGGAAGAGATATCAGAGTCTCTCTTATACTCTTGTCCATCCAGGGATAACCGGAACAGATATAGGTATCTTCCCCCTCTCTGACAATAAATTGTTTAGCAGCAATTTTAAGACAGGTTTCAAAGCTATTCCTGGATTTTCTTTTTCTCACACCAGTGCTGAACTCCGCGGAAAGTCCGCTGATATTTTCTAATGATGTGGAT